>JAQBQH010000273.1 GCA_028287105.1 Myxococcales bacterium | reverse complement strand
GCGGCGCGGGCGGCGGCGGCGCGACCGCCGGCTGGACCGCGCTCTTCCCGATCGCCGGCAACGTCACCGACGTGGCGCTGGCCAGCGCGGCCGGTCGCCCCGTCGTGGCCGCGCGCCTGGCCGACGCAACCCTGGCAGCGGCGGCGTTCGACGGCTGTCGCGGCTTCGACGCGCTGGGCGCCATCGCAGCCGGCGCCGCGACGGCGGCTCGTCCTGCGCTCGTCGGTGGCGGCAGCGTCGATGTCGTGTTCCGCGGCAACACCAACGGCGATCAGCGCTACTTCTGGGCCCACTTCGACGGCTCGAGCTGGGGCGCGATCGCACCGCAAGGGAACTTCCTGTCGACGCTGGCGCCGACCGCGCTGCGCATCGGCAGCGCCGTGCATACCGTATTCGCCGGCACCGATACCAACTTGTGGGACGGCGTCGTTCAAGCGGCCGGCGGCGGCACGTCCACGCAGCTGACCGGCAACACCTCGGCGCTGTCGCCGGCAGCGGCGCTCGCCCCCGACGGCAAGCTGCACGTCGTCTACACCGGAACCGACAAGCACGTGTACTGGTTCGTGGCCGCGGCGCCGGGCACGGTGCACGACCTGTGCGCCGGGCAGCCCGCGAGCTGCTTCATCGTCACCGACTTCGCGCCCACGCTCGCCGTCGGCAGCGACGGTGCGCCGGTGGTCCTCGTGCGCGGCACCGACGCCAAGCTCTACGCCTCGACGCTGGCGGGGACGCAGTGGGGACCGGCGACGCTCGTCTCGGGCGCCGACACGACGTCGCTGGCGCCCGCCATCGCCGGCAGCGGCTCGAGCGCCCTCGTCGACGTGGTCTACGTACGCGACGGCGACCATCTCGCCCGCCACGCGCAGCTCGCCGCCGCGGGTTGGCAGGCCGCGACCACGATCTCGGCGACGGCGCTCACCGGCGCCCCCGCCCTCACCGCCGCGCCCTGAGCCGGGTCAGAGCCGGGTAGAGCCGGCCGTGCGGTGGTCGCCGGTTGCGCCCGTGGTCGTCGGCGTTATAGATTGCGCGCGTCCAAACAGGAGGTCGTAATGCCCCGCAGGAACAAGATCGCACTCATCGGCGCCGGCAACATCGGCGGCGAATTGGCCGCGCTGGCCGCGCGCGAGCACCTCGGCGACGTCGTGCTGTTCGATATCCCCGACAAGGAAGGTCTGGCCAAGGGCAAGGCGCTCGACCTCGAGCAGAACGGCAGCATCCTCGGCTACGACGCGAAGATCACCGGGACCTCGAGCTGGGACGACTGTGCCGGCGCGGACGTGGTCATCGTGACCGCGGGCGTGCCGCGCAAGCCCGGCATGTCGCGCGACGATTTGCTATCGATCAACCTCAAGATCATCCGCAACGTCGCCGAGAACATCAAGGCCAAGTGCCCCGAGGCGTTCGTCATCGTCATCTCCAACCCGCTCGACGCGATGGTCTACGAGCTGAAGAAGCTCTCGGGCCTCCCCAAGTCGCGCGTCGTCGGCATGGCCGGCGTCCTCGACTCGGCGCGCATGCAGCTGTTCCTGGCGCGTGAAGTCGGCGTCTCGGTGCGCGACGTGCGCGCCATGGTGCTGGGCGGCCACGGCGACACGATGGTGCCGGTCACCTCCTACTGCACCGTCAACGGCGTGCCGCTCGAGCAGCTCATCTCCAAGGAGCGGCTCGACGCCATCGTGACGCGCACGGCGGGCGGCGGCGGCGAGATCGTCAAGCTCATGGGCACCAGCGCCTACTACGCGCCGGCGTCGGCGGCGATCGCGATGGCGCGCTCGTACCTGAACGACGAGAAGCGCCTGTTGCCCTGCGCCGCCTACTGCGAAGGCGAGTACGGCTACAAGGATCTCTACATCGGCGTGCCCTGCATCATCGGCGCGAAGGGCGTGGAGAAGATCGTCGACATCGAGCTGTCTGCCGAGGAAAAGGGCATGCTCGAGAAGTCGGCGGCCGCCGTCCGCGAGCTGCTCGAGGCTTCGAAGAAGCTCTAGCTCGTCGTCGCCTCTCCCGTCGCTCTCCCGCCCGCCCTACGTCCCTGTCGCCAGCAGCACCACCGAGTAGCCCACCGCCGCCTTCGCGCCGGCGTTCGAATATCCATGCTTCTGATCGCCGCGGAAGACGACGACGTCGCCGCGGCGCAACGTCCACTTCTCCCCCGCCACGGTGAGCCCGAGCTCTCCCGATTCGCAGGTGAGGTACTCGCGCGTGCCGTCGGTGTGCGGCACGCCGGCCATGGCGCTCCGCGGCGGCAGCTCCATCCGCTCGATCATGACGCCGGGGATGGCGTCGGGTAGGAGGCGCGCGATGGTGACCGGGCCGCGGCTCTTCACCGGCAGCGTGCCGGCGGCGTAGAAGCGGCAAGCGGCGCGTGGCGGCGAGATCAGCTCCTCGACGGAGATCTGCAGCGCCAGCGCCACCTTGTGCAGCACCGACACGGTGGGGTTGGCGCCGCCCGACTCGAGATGCTGCCAGGTCGCCCGCGGCAGCCCGGCCAGCTTGGCCAGCTGCTGTTGGGTCAGCGCGCGCGCGGCGCGCAGCTCGCGGATGTTGGCGGCGATGCGCTCGCCGAGCGGATCGGGGCTGCTCATGGTTTGGCATTCTGCCAATCCGTTGGCATCCGCGCCAATCCTTTGGCAGGCAGGCCTTAGGCTCTGAGTCATGGAGGACGTCATGTCGCTCAATGCAATCGTAACCGGCGCCAGCCGCGGCCTGGGCCGCGCGCTCGCCGTGGAGCTTGCCCGCGCCGGCGCCAAGGTGGTGCTGGTGGCGCGCGAATCAGAGGCGCTGCGCGAAGCCCTCGCCGAGGCCGTCGCAGCAGCGCGCGGCGCCCGCGGAGAGGCGCATGCCGTCGCCGCCGATCTCGGCGACAAGGAAGCCGTTCACCGCATCGCCGGCGCCGCGGCGGCGCTCATCGGCCCCATCGAGCTCGTGGTGCACAACGCCAGCACGCTCGGTCCCACCCCGCTGCCGCTGCTGCTCGACACCGAGTGCGAAGATTTCGAACGCGTGTTACAGGTCAACGTCCTCGGCCCCTTCCGCCTCTCGAAGGCGATCGCCGGCGGCATGGCGCTGCGCGGCCGCGGCACCATCGTCCACATCTCGTCCGACGCCGCCACGAGCGCCTATCCGCGCTGGGGCGCGTACGGCGTCTCGAAGGCGGCGCTCGACCACCTCGGACGCAGCTGGGCGGCGGAGCTCGGCTCGCTCGGGGTCTCGGTGCTCAACGTCGATCCCGGCGAAATGGACACCGAGATGCACGCCGCCGCCATCCCCGATGCCGATCGCGGGACGCTGCAAGATCCCCGCGCCGTCGCCCGCCGCCTCGTCGCGCTGGTCTTGGAACCGCGGTTCGAAAACGGATCGCGCGTCAGCATCAACGTCGCTGCGGGCTCACCGTGAAGCCCGCGGCCGCCCCGCGCCCGCGCATCGAGCGCCGCCTCCTCACGCTCGATCGCGCCAGCGGCGTCGTCGGAGAGGCGCAGCTCGACGATTTACCGTCTCTGCTGCGCGCGGGGGATCTCCTCGTCGTCAACGACGCCGCCACCCTGCCCGCCTCCCTGCCGGCGCGAACACCGTCGGGCGCCGCAGCCGAGGTGCGCCTGGTCCGCGCGCGCGACGACGGGCGGCGCTGGCAAGCGGTCCTCTTCGGCCCCGGCGATTGGCGCACACCGACCGAGCACCGCGCGGCACCCGAGCCGCTCGCCGCCGGCCTGCGCCTCGAGATCGCCGGGCTGCCGGCAGTCGTCGTCGCGATTTCTCGAACGTCCGTTCGACTTTTCGAACTTCGGTTCGAAACCGGGGTCGACGAGGTCTGGTCGGCGATCTACCGGCGCGGGCGGCCGATTCAGTACGCGCACGTGCCGGAGCCGCTGGCGCTCTGGTCGGTGCAGACCTCGTTCGCCGGGCGGCCTTGGGCGGCCGAGGCGCCGTCGGCCGGCGTGCCGCTCGACTGGTCGCTGCTGCTCCGCCTGCGGGCGCGCGGCGTCGCGCTCGCGGCGATCACGGAAGGCGCGGGCTTGTCGGCGACCGGAGATCCGGCGATCGACGACGCGCTGCCGCTCCCCGAGCGCTTCGAGGTGCCGGCAGCGACGGCGTCCGCCATCGCCGCGGCGCACGCGCGCGACGGGCGCGTCGTGGCGGTGGGCACGAGCGTGGTGCGCGCGCTCGAGAGCGCAGCGGCGGCGGGAGTCGTGCGGCCCTGTGCGGGAGAGACGGATCTATTGATCGGGCCGGGCTACCAGCTGCGCGCGGTCGACGGCCTCTTCACGGGCCTGCACGAGCCGACGGCGAGCCACTACGCGCTCCTGCAGGCCTTCGCCTCGCGCGCCCAGCTCGACGGCGCCTATGCGCACGCCGAGCGTGGCGGCTATCTCGGCCACGAGTTCGGCGACGCCAACCTCATCCTCTAGGAGTCGGCGCGGGCGTCAGTAGGCGACGTAGGGCGGGCGCTCGAGAGCGACCCACTTTTGCACCGACGGGCGCTGCCACTGCGCTTCGGTGAAGTGGCGAAGCTTGGCCGGCATCTCGTGGCCGTTGATGAGGAGGCGCTGCAGCATGAAGGCGAGATCGGTGTCGGCCTGGGTCCAGCCGCCGAACATCGACGTCGCGCCGTCGGGAACGAGCTTCGACGCGCTCTCGTAGAGCCGCGCCGCCGCGGCCTGGCCCGCCGACGAGAGCGGCTGGTGGGCGCGCTGGTAGAACATCGTGTGCGTCGACCGCTCCTCGCGAATCGGCATGAGGTCGGAGCGGATCCACTGCATCACCATGCGGGCGCGGGCGCGCTCCTTGGGGCCCTCGGGGAGCGCGCGCTTGTATTGCGGCGCCGGGAAGACCTCCTCGAGGTAGTCGACGATCGCCGCCGACTCGGCGAGCCAGAAGCCGTCGTGATCGATGGCCGGGATGCGGCCCGTCACCGAGGCATCGCGATACTCGGGCCGGTGGTGCGCCTTGTCGGGCAGCGACACCTTCGAGAGGGTGAATGGGATGCCCTTCTCTTCGAGCGCCACGAAGACGGCGAACGAATAGGGGCTGATGGAGAAGCTGTCACTGTAGAGCGTGAGCGCCATGGGTCATCACCTCTGGATGCGGAGCATACTCGTACTGGGATAGGGACGGGGAGGCGCATCGGCCGCGTCGATGAAGCCGAGCTTGTGATAGAGCGGCTGCGCGTCACGCGTCTGCAACAGCACCCGCGCGGCTCCGCGAACGCGCGGGTGATCGAGGCAGAGGCGCATGACCGCTTCGCCGAGGCCGCCGCCGCGCCACTCGGGGGCGACCACGACGTCGTAGACCCAGGCGTACTTGTGGCCGTCGGAGATGGCGCGCGCGCAGGCGACCAGTCGGCCGTCGACGCGGGCGCCGACGAACACCGGCGAGCCGAGGATGGCGCCGGCGATGCGCTCGCGCCCGAAGGTGTCGATGTTCCAGTACTCGGGCGCCAGGAGCTCGACGGCGGCGGCGACGTCGCCGGGGTCGAGCGCGCAGTGCAGCGTCACCGGCACTTTCGAACGGCCGTTCGAATTTTCGAACAGCGGTTCGAAACGCAGGAACGGCGGGGTGGGCGTGTCCGGATTGGCCTGACGGATGAGCTCGATGGCGCGCGGGTCGCCGTCGAGGCCGCGGGCCCACAGCTGCTCGAGCACACGGCAGCGCTCCTCGGGCGAACGGTTCTGCATGAGCTTGGCCTTGCCGTCGAGATCGGCGAGCCGCACCTGCACGATGAGGAGGGCCGCCACCTGCTTTTCGTAGAGCGCGTCATACGAAGGGTGCGCGACGTCGAGGGGCAGATGGCCGCCCTCGGGCTGATACTTGGCCATGAGCGCGCCGAGGACGCGCGCCTTGTGCGGCGGGGCGTCGACCCGCTCGAGCGTGCCGTGGAGCTGCGCGCTGCGATAGAGCGTCGTGGCCGGACAGGCGCGCTCGGGGTCGACGAAGTAGCTCGGGATCGACGCCACCAGCTCCTCGCACGAGATCACCACCGCGCGGCCGAGCGATTCGACCTTCTCGCCGACGGGCGCGGCGTGGAAGCAGAGCGCGTCGTCGACGACGACGCCGTGCAGCGTGCGCAGGATGGGCGCGCCCTCCGGCGTCGTGCTCGCCAGATGGATCACCGGCGCCGACTCGAGGAGCGCGAGCGCCTCGGCGCGCGTCATGCGGAAGAAGCGTTCCCTGCGCATGCCGATCCAGTACCGCGACCATGGTACCTTCGAAAGGTCCAGTTTCGTGATATCCACTAGACCATGCGCGGATGGCAGCTGGCGGTCGATCTTCGCGGCAGCGGCGAGCAGCCCATCTTCATCCGGCTGGCGCGCGCCATCAGCGACGACGTACGGCGCGGCCGGCTGAGGCCGGGCGACGCCCTGCCCGGCAGCCGCAGCCTGGCGCGCGATCTCGGCGTGCATCGCAACACGGTGCTGGCCGCCTACGCCGAGCTGGCGGCCGAGGGCTGGGTGACGACGGCGGCGGCGGCGGGCACGTTCGTGTCGCGTGCGCTGCCGGAGGTCGAGCCGACGCGCGCCGCAGGCGCGGCACGCGTCGCCCTGCCCGCGCGGCTGGGCTTCGATTTGAACGCCCGTTCGAATTTGGCGAGCCGCCGTTCGCCCCCGCCGGCGGGACTGTTGACGCTCTCGGGCGGCGTGCCCGACGTGCGCCTCCTGCCGACGGCGGCGCTGGCGCGGGCCTATCGCCGCGCGCTCAAGCAGCACGGGCCGCAGCTGCTCGGCTACGGCGATGCGCGCGGCCACGCCCGCCTGCGCCGCGCGCTCGGCGAGATGCTCTCCGCGTTGCGCGGCGTCGCCGCCGACGAGGAGGGGCTGATGGTCACGCGCGGCAGTCAGCTCGCGCTCTATCTGGTCGGTCGCGCGCTCCTCGGCCCCGGCGACGTCGTCGCCGTCGAGGCGCTCGGCTACCGGCCGGCGTGGACGGCGCTCGCCGAGACGGGCGCGCGGCTGGTGCCGGTGCCGGTCGACGCGCACGGCATCGACGTCGACGCGCTGGAGAAGCTGGCCGCGCGCGAGCCGCTGCGCGCCGTCTACGTGACGCCGCACCATCAGTATCCGACGACGGTGATGCTGGCGGCGGGACGGCGGCTGGCGCTGCTCGAGCTGGCGCGGGCGCGGCGCATCGCCGTCATCGAAGACGACTACGACTTCGAGTTCCACTACGAAGGTCGGCCGGTGCTGCCGCTCGCCTCGACGGATCGCGCCGGCATCGTCGTCTATGTCGGGACGCTGTCGAAGATCCTGGCGCCGTCGCTGCGGCTCGGCTTCGTCGTGGCGCCGGCGGCGCTGATCGAGCGACTGGCCGAGCTGCGCATGAGCATCGATCGACAAGGCGATCAGGTCGTCGAGTGCGCGGTCGCCGAGCTGATCGAGGACGGCGAGCTCCAGCGGCACGTGCGGCGGATGCGGCGCATCTACCTGTCGCGTCGCGAGGCGCTCGTCGCCAGCCTGCACAAGCGGCTCGGCGGCGTTCTCTCCTTTTCCGTGCCGCCGGGAGGCATGGCGCTGTGGGCGCAGGCCGGCGGTGTCGACGTCGACGCCTGGGCCGAGCGGTCGCTTCAGCGCGGCGCGGTCTTCCATCCGGGGCGGCAGTTCGCATTCGACGGTAGGTCCCGGCCCGCCCTCCGGCTCGGATTCGCGGCGCTCACCGAGGCGGAGCTCGACGAGGGCGTGCGCCGTATTGCCGCCGGCCTACGGCGTTCAAAGGCCTGAAGAGCATGCGCAATCGGGTCAGCGGCCGGCGGTGCGCTTGAACCGATTGACAACCGTTCCTACCTTTAAGGGGTGAACCTGGCGGAGCTGGTGGCGCAGCAACACGACGCTCTTCTCGAGCGATTCGTCGGCGAGGCGCGCAAGTTTCCCGAGGCAGAAGGGGTCGATCGCGTCGAGCTCATCGACTCGATGTCCTTCTTCCTCGACGACGTGGTCGCGGCGCTGGCAGGCGAAACGCGGATCGCGCGCGGCGATTCCGCGGCCGGCAGCCACGGCGTGGAGCGGCTGCGCCTCGGGTTTCGCATCGACCGCGTGGTCCGCGAATACGCGCTCATCGGTCAGCTGATTTTGGAGATGGCTGCCGCGCGTGAAGTGCAGCCGACCCCACAGGAGCAGGTCCTACTCTTGCGAACGGTCAGCGACGGGGCGGCGATCGCGGCGAGCGAGTACATGCGCCGGCGCGAGAGCGACGTCGCCGCCCGGGAGGCGGCGCACGCGGGATTCCTCGCCCACGAGCTGCGCAACTCGCTCGCCAGCGCGCGCTTCGCGTTCGACGTCCTGCGACGGCGGGTGGCCGGGGACGTGGTCTCGCTCGTCAACATCGTCGACGCCAGCCTGCGACAGGCCAACCAGCATCTCGATGACGCGCTGGCGGGGGCGCGACTGCGCGGGGGCGTGGTCTCGTCGGTCCCCGTGTTCCTCGGGCTCATGATCGACGAGATCGCCACCGAGATCACCCCGCAGGCGTCGGAGAAGCGCCTTGCGCTCGAGATCGATGCCGATCGGCGCCTCGAGCTGACGGGCGACCCCCGTTTGATCCGCTCCGCGCTGACGAACCTCATGCAGAACGCGGTCAAGTTCTCGCGGCCGGGCGGCAAGGTCCAGGTGCGCGCGCGGGCGCATGCGGGCGAGATGATCGTCGACGTCGAGGACGCTTGCGGGGGCATCGCCGCCGACAAGATCGATCGCATCTTCGCGCCGTTCGAGCAGGCCGGCAGTGACGGGTCCGGCTTCGGGCTGGGGTTGGTGATCGCGCGCGATTCGGCAGAGGCGCAGGGCGGATCGCTGCGCGTGCAGAACGTCCCCGATCGCGGCTGCGTCTTCACGCTGTCGCTGCCGCGGCCGCGCGTGACCTAGCAGAGCACCCTCGTAGCGCTTTTCGGGGAGCGCGTGATCCGTTAGCATCGCGGCATGGCGCCTGTGTTGGAGTTTTTCGGGGGGAAGCGGGAGCCGTTTCCCATCAGTAGCTCGGAGGTTTATATCGGTCGCGGCGCGGCGTGCACGCTGCGGCTCGACGCGGCTGGCGCCGCCGAGCGCCACGCGCGGCTGACCGTCGACGGCGCGGGCAACGTCTTCATCCAGGACCTCGACACCCACTCGGGGACGCTGCGCAACGACAATTTCGTGTACGGCGTGCAGCAGCTCGCCGACGGCGACAAGATCGAGATCGGCGGGATGGCGCTCCTCTTCCGCGCGCGGGCCGCGGCTGCCCAGGCGCCGGCGCCGCTCGCGGCAGCGCCGCTCGGGGCGGCCCCACC
>JAQBQH010000258.1 GCA_028287105.1 Myxococcales bacterium | reverse complement strand
CGCCCAGGTCGCGCTTCACGCGGCCCCTCTACGCCGCCGGCAGGTCGCCTCACTGCGTCCGCTCTTGCGCCTGGTACCAGGACGCTCCCTCGCTCATTTGCAACGTGCTCGAACGCGCAGAGCGGAGGTAGCAAGGCGCGCTGCCGGCGGCGTAAAGGACCCGCGTCGCGCTCAGCGCGACATCAGCGGGTCCGCTGGAGGAGCACGCCGCGAAGCGGCGACTGCGACGTATTCCGACGCCGGGAGGTCCCCTCACTGCGTCCGCGACCCCAGCCGACCCGAAGCGATTCGTTCTAAACGGCATTGGGTCTAGGGCTAGAAGGCGGCGCTCAGCGACGGATTGGCGTGCGTGACCCCGATGCCGTCGTCGTTCGCCGGCACGCCGACCGTAAGGGCGTCGCGGTCGTGGCGATGATCCTTGGCAATGAGCACGTACAGCGACGGCACGATGAACAGCGTGAAGAAGGTGCCGATGGTCATGCCGCCGACCAGCACGATGCCGATCGAGTTACGCGCGACCGCGCCGGCGCCGGTGACCAGCGTGAGCGGAAAGTGGCCCACGACGGTGGCGACGGTGGTCATGAGGATCGGCCGCAAGCGCGTGGTCGCTGCCGCCAGCACCGCATCAATCTTGCTCAGCCCCGCCTCCTGCTGCGTGTTGGCGAACTCGACGATCAAGATGCCGTTCTTCGCCACCAGGCCGACCAGCGTCACCAACCCGACCTGCGAATAGATGTTGAGCGTGGTGGTCCAGCCTTCGGTCAGCGGAAAGCGCATGCCGGGCGGACCGGCGAACTTGAGGAAGGTGAAGCTCAACGCGCCGAACATCGCCAGCGGCACCGACCCGGCGAGGATGACGAAGGGATCGCGGAACGAGTTGAACTGCGCCGCCAGCACCAGGAAGATCAGCACCAGCGCCAGCCCCATCGCCGGCAGGAACTTACCGCCCTCCTGCCGCAGCTGGCGTGACTCGCCCGTGTAGTCGACGCGATACCCGGGCGGCAGGATCTTGGACGCCGCGTCTTCGAGAACGCGCAGGCCGCCCTCGAGCGAGCGCGGCGCCAGCCCCGAGATCTTGATCGCGTTGAGCTGCTGAAAGCGGTTGAGCGTGCGCGGCTCGACGCCCGGCTTGATGGTCGCGACCGCGCTCAGCGGCATGACCTGGCCGTTGGGCCCGGTGATGTTGATGTTGCCCACCTGATCGGGCGTCAGCCGGCCCGCGCGCTCGATCTGCGCGATGACCTTGTAGCTGCGGCCGTCGATGTTGAAGCGGTTGACGAAGTTGCCGCCGAGCATCGAGCCGAGATCGGCGCCGACCTGCTGCATGCTCAGCCCCATCGACGAGACCTTGTCGCGATCGATGACGATCTCCGACTTGGCCTGATCGATGCGCACGTCCATGATCGGCGGGAACGCGAACTGCCCGCTCTTGAGCGCTTCGCCGACCAGCTTCTGCGCGTAGCCGATGAGCTCCTCGTGGCTGGCCGTCGACGCGATCACGAACTCGACGGGGAAGGTGCCCGCGCTCGGCAGCGGCGACGGCAGGAACGCCGGCGCGCGGATGCCGGGGATGCGCGAGAGCTTGCCGAAGACCTCGGGCTGAATGGCGAAGATGTCGCGCTTGCGCTCGCTCCACGGCTTGACGAGCATTCCGCCGAACCCGGCGTTGGGGAAGGTGAGCTGGAAGCTGTGATCGAACTCCGGCGTCGACTTGAAGATGCGACTGACCTCGGCCGTGTAGGGCAGGAGCTGCTCGAGCGTGGCGTTGGGCGGCACGTCGATGGCGCCGAAGACGACGCCCTGATCCTCGGTCGGCGCCAGCTCCGACGGCGAGAGCAGGTACATCGGGAAGATCGCCAGCGTCAGCACCATCCAGACCACGTAGACGGCCGGGCGCACCCGCAGGGTCGCGGCGAGCGCGGCCGTATAGGCGCGCTTGATGGCGGCGAAGCCGGCGTTGACCGCGCTCGTGAGGATCCCCTGGCGGTGATCCGACTTGAGCAGCCGCGACGACATCATCGGCGAAAGCGTCAGCGCCACGATGCCGGAGATGAACACCGCGCCCGCGAGCGTGAAGGCGAACTCGCGGAAGAGCGCGCCGGTGAGGCCGCCCTGCAGACCGATCGGCGCGTAGACCGCCGCCAGCGTGATGGTCATGGCGATGATCGGCCCCACCAGCTCGCGCGCGCCGACGAGCGACGCCTGGAGCGGCGTCTTGCCCTCGCGGATGTGGCGCTCGACGTTCTCGACCACGACGATGGCGTCGTCGACGACCAGGCCCACCGACAGCACGATGGCCAGCAGGGTCAGGAGGTTTACCGTGAAGCCGAACGCCTGCATCAAGAAGACGGCGCCGATGAGCGACACCGGGATCGCCACCAGCGGCACCAGCACCGTGCGCAAGGAGCCGAGGAACAAGAAGATGACGATGACGACGATCAGCACCGTCTCGAGCAGCGTGTGCTGCACCTCGCTCACGGCGTTGTTGATGTACTTGGTCGAATCGTAGGCGACCGCCGCTTCCATGCCGGTCGGCAGCTCCTGCTTGATGATCTCGATCTCGTTGCGCACCCGGTTGATGACATCGAGCGAGTTGGCGTTGGGCAGGACCCACACGCCCATGAAGACCGCCTTGTCGCCCGACAGCCGCACGTCTTGATCGTAGGAGTCGGCGCCGAGGATGACGTCGGCGACGTCTTCGAGACGGACGAGCGCGCCGCCCTGCTGCCGGATGACGAGCCGCCGGAAGTCCTGGACCGACGTCAGATCGGTGGCGGCGCTCAGGTTGACCTGAATCAGCTGCCCCTTGGTCTGACCGACGGCGGAGAGATAGTTGTTGCTGCCGAGCGCCTGACGAACCTGCGCGGGGCTGACGTTGAGCGCCGCCATGCGGTCGGGCTTGAGCCAGGCGCGAATGGCGAAGGTGCGGCCGCCGAGGATGTCGGCGCGCTGCACCCCTTCGATGGCGGAGAGGCGCGGCTGCACGACGCGAATCAAGTAGTCGGTGACCTGGTTGTCCTCGAGGATCGTCGACGTGAAGCCGAGGTACATGCCGGCGATGACCGAGTCGGACGGCTCGATGTTGATCGACGGCACCTCGGCTTCGGGCGGCAGATCGGCGCGTACCTGGTTGACGCGCGCCGTGATGTCGGCGAGCGCGCTGGCGGCGTTGAAGTTGAGCTTCAAGCGGACATTGATCGTGGAGAGGCCCTGCCCGCTCTGCGATTCGATGTAATCGATGCCGTCGGAGGCGGCGATGGCGCGCTCGAGCGGCGTGGTGATGAAGCCGCGCACGAGGTTGGCGTTGGCGCCGACGTAGGCGGTGCGCACCGTCACCGTCGCGCTCTCGAGCTTGGGGTACTGCCGCACGTTGAGCGAACGGAACGCCTGCAGCCCGGCGATGATGATCACCAGGTTGACGACGATCGCCAACACCGGGCGCCGAACGAAGATGTCGGTGAATTTCACGGCGCGCCTAGAGGTTGTCGACGTGCGGCTGCAGCGCCGGCGTGGGTTTGACGTCGTTGTTGATGATCACGCCCGAGCCGTTGCGCAGCTTGAACGCGCCGGCGGTGACGAGCTCCTGGCCCGCCTTGACCCCGTCGGTGATGGCGACGAAGTCACCGCGCGAGGCGCCGAGCCGCACGAACTGCTGCCGCGCTATCTTCATGGACTTGCCGTCGTTGCCCGGCTTCTCCTCGACGACGAAGACCGAGTCGCCGTAGGAGGCGTGGACCACCGCGGTCGCCGGCGCGGTGACCACGCGCAGCTTCTCGTCGCGCACCACGGTCACCTGCACGAACATGCCGGCGCGCAGCTTGTCCTGCTTGTTGGGGATGCTGGCGCGCAGCTTGATCGTGCGCGTGGTGGCGTCGATGGTCGGATCGACCGCGCCGACGATGCCGGTCAGCTGCGCGCCGCCCGAGTCCTGGACGTCGATGCGCACCGGCGTCCCGACCTTGACGATGGCGAGGTACTGCTGCGGCAGCGAGAAGTCGACGTACACCGAGCCGGTCGACTCGAGCACCGTCACCGGCGTGCCGGGATTGAGGTACTGCCCGAGGTTGACCGAGCGGATGCCGAGCCGCCCCGCGAACGGCGCGCGCACGGTCTTGCGATCGATCTGCGCCTGCAGCGCGCCGAAGTCGGCGGTCGAGGTCTTGAGCTGCGCCTCGTCGGTGTCGACCTGCGCCTTGGAGACCGCCTCGGTCTCGGCGAGCTTGCGCGTGCGTCCGGCGCCCACTGCCGCCAGCTCCTTGCGCGCCGCCGCGGACGCCAGCTGCGCGCGCTCGACGCTGGTGTCGAGCTCCACGAGCACCTGGCCTTCGCGCACGACCTGGCCCGACTCGAAGTGGATCGCCTTGACCACGCCGGCCGCCTCGTTGCTCACGGCGACGCCGCGAACCGCCGCCACCGTCCCGACCGCCGAGATGGTTCCCTCCCAGGAGTCCTCCTTGGCGACCGCGGTGCCGACCGCCTCCGGCGGGGGTCCGGCCTTTCGACCGACCTCGGCGGCGTGCAGAAGCTGCGAGATTTGCTTGAATTTGACGAAGCCGAGGCCAGCCACGATCGCCAGCACGACGAAGATCGGAACGAAATAGCGCATGACCCCAGGTGAGATGCGACGCGGCCGAGAAGGTGTCAAGAGCTACTGCCACCGTCCTGTCGGGAGGCCTGTTAGGATTCCGGCGACGAAGGAGGATGCCATGCAGCTCCGTGTCACGATCGTTGCGCTCGGCCTCACGCTACTCGGGGCGCCGGCGGCCCGCGCGGCCGAGAAATGCGGCCCGCATCAGCACGTCGCCGTCGAGTCGAACGACGAGGAGGGCGGCACCGTCAAGCGCTGTGTCTGCGACGAGGGTTGGGACGCGGGCGGGCCCGGCGCGCCGTGCCGCAAGGTCAAGCCGACCGGCAAGCCCACGCCCAAGAAGGGATGAGCAAGAAAGAAGGGATGAGCAAGAAAGAAGGAATGAGCAAGAAAGGGCGTCCGCGCACCGAACGGCGGGTGCGCGAGCGCGCGGCGCGGCAGCTGGTGCGCGATCGCCAGAAGCTGGCATCGCTCGAGCGCGGCGGCTCGCCGGACCATCCCATCGACGTGACCTCGACGGCGGTCATCCCGGTGCGCGCGCGCGGCACGCCGTGTCCGCTGTGTGACGGCAGCTTGCGGCTCGACGAGGAGACCGCCGAGATGCACGCGGGCAAGCGGCTGCGGGCGGCGCACCTGACCTGCGTGTCGTGCGGCGTGGCGCGGCGGTTGTGGTTCGAGGTGTCGTCGCCGCTGGCCAACTAGCGGCCGCGCTAGCCGGGGCGTGGACGCAGCGGCGCGGGCGCGTCGCACAGCGGGCAGACATCGGTGCGCTCGGCGACGGTGCCGCACTGCTTGCAGTCGACGCGGTAGCCGTGGAACCCGTTCTCGTGCAGCTCGGTCGAGCTGCGTGCCTTGTCGGCGCGCTTGCCCTCGTACGCGACGCGCGCCGGCACGAACGCGATGTAGCGCAGCTCTTCGCCGTCGCAGCGCGGGCACGCGGTTGGCACCGGCCACCCGTTGGGCGTCTCGAGCGCGCGCGCGAGGCCGCCGGCGGCGTGGCAGCGCGGGCAGATCGCGGCGGCGAAGACGAGCTGCTTACAGTCGGTGCAGCGGACGTCGAAGACGCCGTCGATGAACTTCTCGCCGTCGTAGACCCAGGTCATGCGGCCGACCGGCTCGGCGACCATGATCGGTAGGAGGCCGTCGACGAAGGTGCGAAAGGTCAGCTTCTTCGATCCGCAGGCCGTGCACCCGGCGGCGACCAATTGATCGAGTCCCAGCTCGTCGAGGAGTCCCATGCGCCGCAGCCTAGCGCGAAAGCCGCTTTAAATTTAGGCGCCCGCCGGTCATGGCCCCTGATTTGCTGTAATGGGGATCATCATGAACGCGCCCTTGATCCTGGTCATCAGTGACGATTGCAACCTCCGTCAGACCACGCGCAGCTTCCTCGAGCGCAGGCGCTATCACCCGCTCGTGGCCGTCTCGCTGGCGGAGGCGCAGCGTTTGATCGCATGGGTCGGCGCACCGTGCGTCGTGCTCATCGACCCGGGGACGATCAACCTCGAGACCGCGCCCAGCGCGCTGGCGGGAGTCGCTCCGATCGTAGCGCTGCCGGTGCGGACGTCGGCTTCCGGCGTGCGCCGAATCGCCAAGAAGAGCCAGGAGCTCGAGGCGATCATCGAGTCGCATTGTGGCAGTGACGCGATCGCGGCCTGACCTCCCTTGCCGACCGACCTCCCAGCGCTACCGTCAGTTTTCGGATGGACGGCCCGCGCACGGTGAAGGCAACTTCGTCGTTCCGCCTTTCGTCTTGAGGGGCGCCGAGACGGCGCGGAGTCTCGGTTGCCTATTAACAATCGCAGCTCGAACTGTAAACATCGGCGTTACGCCTGCGGCGCCAGCCCCCATCGCGGAGCGCGCCAAGTGCGTGATGATCCATGGGATGCATCGACCGGCACGGCGGCCTCGCGGCTGCACAGCGGGGGAGTGGACATTTCGCGAGGCTCCCCATGTCGATCCGGAATCGCTCTTTGGCTTTCATGATCTTTGTCGCCGCGGCAGCTGGCTGCTCCGGCTCTTCGAACGGGGAGCGCGAGATCGCGTCGGTCGCCTGCCCCGCGGTCACGCCCGCGTGGGCTGCCGGCACCGCCTACGCGACGGGCGCGATTGTGACCTACAACGGGACGACCTATCGCTGCCGGCAGGGGCACACCGCGCTCGACAACTGGATGCCCGACGTCGTCCCGGCGCTGTGGGAGTCGGTGCAGTGTTCGAGCGGCGGCGGAGGCACGGGCGGCGGCGGTACCGGCGGCGGCAACGGCGGTAGCGGCGGCGGTGGCGGCGGCGACACGTGCAAGTCGACGACGTGGCAAGCCGGCGCGCAGTACCACACCGGCGACGTCGTCCTCTATCCCAACAACGGCAACCACTACATCGCGACCCACGACAATCCCGGCTACGATCCGATCATCAGCACCTGGTTCTGGAGCCCGACGACCTGCACCGGCGGCGGTAGCGGCGGTGGCGGTGGCGGGGGCGGTGGCGGTGGTGGTGGCGGCGCCGGCGGGAGTGGCGGCGGCGGCGGGGGCGGAGGCACCACCGGCAATCCGGGCAGCTCGCTCGTCTTCGGCGCCTACAAGGACACGAGCATCAACCTCAACTGGAACACCAACGTCATCAGCACCAACGTGTCCGGCACGCCGACGCCGCTCGCCACCGACCTGACCGCCGCGGGCAGCAAGACCGTCACGCTCGCCTTCGCCTCGGGCGAGTGCGGCAGCGAAAACTGGGGCGGCGTTCCCGGTGCCGCGATGGCCTCGGCGAACGTCGCAACGTTGAACCAGGCGGGCATCAAGTATCTGCTCGCCACCGGCGGCGCTGCCGGCTCGTTCACCTGCGGCTCCGACGCCGGCATGACGACCTTCATCAATCGCTGGGCCTCCGCGGGCCTCATCGGCGTCGACTTCGACATCGAGGCCGGCCAGTCGCAGGCGGTGATCAACGATCTCGTCAAACGCATTCAGTCGGCCCACGCCAGCTTCCCGAATCTGCGCTTCAGCCTGACGCTGGCCACGCTCGCCAACAACAACGGCGCCTCGACGGCGCAGTCACTCGGCGCCGGCGCCCCCGACAGCTTCAACGTCTACGGCGACTGGACGCTGGCGGCCGTCAAGAGCACGCTCGGCTTCAACGGCTCGCCGTCGACGTGGCCGAGCTACGTCACCGTCAACCTGATGACCATGGACTACGGCGGCGGAAGCTCCGGGGTCTGCGTCGTCTCGGGCGGCGTCTGCCAGATGGGCCAGTCGGCGCTGCAGGCGGCCTACAACCTCCACGATCACTGGGGCGTGCCGTACGCGAACATCGAGCTGACGCCGATGATCGGCGGCAACGACGTGCAGAGCAACGTCTTCACGCTCGGCGACGCCGACACCGTCGCCAGCTTCGCGATCGCCAAGGGGCTCGCCGGTGTGCACCACTGGTCCTACGACCGCGACGTCGACTGCCCGGCCGGCTCCGCCTCGCCGACCTGCAACTCGATAGGCAACGCCGGCACGCGCGGCTTCCTCAAGCGCTTCCTCGCAGCCGGCCTGCGCTGAGTCCTCGTCCCCCTCGCGCAGACGACGTGCGGTAACGCGTTCGAAACAGCCCGGCAACGCACCGTCGTCTGCGCTCCTTGCCATCGTTCGCCCCATCGTCGGGTGCGAGACGTAAATGATCCTCGATAGGGACTCGACGGTATTGAACGGTCCGGCGGAACATCATAGATCGGCCAGCAGGCTCGGAGGGCCGACGAATGGTGACGAAGCTTCTGTTGATCGATGATCGCGAAGCGATCCGCGAAGGACTCACGCTGCTCCTCCATACGCAACCCGACCTCAAGGTGATCGCCGACGTGGCGACGCCGATCGAAGGCTACGACCAGGTGGGGCAGGGCGAGGTTCAGCTCGTCATCGTCTCGCAGGATCTCGCCGGCGTCGGCGGCGCGGCGGTCACCCGTGAGCTCGTCCGTCGCCAGCCGCGCGTCAAGGTGGTCGTGTTGGCCAGCCGCTGCGACGAAGATGCGGTGCGCGAGGCGCTCGCCGCCGGCGCGCGCGGCTACCTCCTGCGGCAGCAGACCGCGGCGCAGGTGTTCGACGCCATTCGCTCGGTGGCGCAGGGACACGTCTACCTCGCGCCGGGAATCTCGCACCTCCTCGTGCAGGACCACTTGCGGCTGCATCGCGGCGAGGGACCCGAGGCCGGTCCGTGCGATCGCCTGTCGCGACGGGAGCGCGACGTCTTCGATCTGCTGGTCCGCGGCTACAGCAACGAGAAGATCTCGCGCATGCTCGGCATCAGCACCAAGACCGTCGAGACCCATCGCTCGCACGTGTTGCGCAAGCTCGAGGTCCACTCGATGGTCGACCTCGTGCGCTTCGCCGCCCGGCACCAGCTCCCGCTCGACTAGGCGGCGACGGGCGGCTCGAGATCGATGAGCCCGGCGAGCTGACTGCGCACGAGATGAGCGTAGTAGCCGTTGCGGCCGACCAGCTCTTTGTGCGACCCGATGTCGGCGATGCGCCCGTCGCGCAGGACGACGATGCGGTCGGCCTTCACCACCGTCGAGAGCCGATGCGCGACGACGAAGGTGGTGCGGCCGCTCACGAGCCGCTCGAGCGCCGCTTGCACCAGCGCCTCCGACTCGGCGTCGAGCGCCGAGGTGGCCTCGTCGAGGATGAGGAGCGCCGGATTCTTCAAGAGCGCGCGTGCGATGGCGAGCCGCTGGCGCTCGCCGCCCGAGAGGCGATTGCCGCGCTCGCCGACGATGGTGTCGTAGCCGCTCGGGAGCTTGAGGATGAAGTCGTGCGCGTGTGCAGCGCGCGCGGCCGCTTCGATCTCGGCGGGAGACGCGCTCGGGCGGCCGTAGGCGATGTTGTCGCGCACCGTCTCGTTGAAGAGGAGCGCGTCCTGCAGGACGACGCCGACGTGGCGGCGCACGGCGCGCTGCTTGAGCGCGCGCAGGTCCTTGCCGTCGAGCTTCACCGCGCCTTCACACGGATCGTAGAAGCGCTGCAAGAGCGCCAGCAGCGTCGATTTTCCCGAGCCCGACGGGCCGACGATGGCCACCATCTCCCCCGGCTCCACCTCGAGATCGATGCCGTCGAGGATGGGGCCGCCCAGGCGATCGTAGTGGAAGCGCACGCCCTCGAACGCGACGCGGCCGTGCAGCACCGGCACCTCTTCGGCGCCCGGCGCGTCGGCGACCTGATCGTGCGCGTCGAGGATCGAGAAGATGCTGTTCACCGCGACCGACGCCGTCTGCAGCGTCCGATAGACGCCCGAGAGACCCTGCACCGGGCCGAACAGGCCGCTGACGTAGCCGAGAAACGCGACCAGCGTGCCGGCGGTGATGCGGCCGTGCAGCACCAGCCACGCGCCCAGCGCCAGCGCCGAAACGCGCGCCAGCATGACGACCAGATTCTGTCCGGCGCCGACGCGTGCGTCGAAGCCGACGCCGCGCACGACCTCCGAGTTGGCGGCGGCCACACCGACGAGAAAACGGTGTCTCTCGGCGTCCTCCATGGCGAAGCTCTTGACCGTGACGATGCCCGAGAGCACCTCGTTGAAGCGCGAGTAGATGCGCGCCCAGGCATCGAGCAGGCGCCGCTCGCGCCGGGTCTGCGTCGGAGCCGCGAGCGCCGTCAGCACCGCCGGCAGCGGCGCGAACAGCAGCACCAGGAGCGCCAGTCGCCACTCGAGCCGCACCATCACGACGACCGAGATCACGAGATAGACCAGCGCCGGCAGCACCTGGAACGTGATCTCGGTGACCGCGCCGACGAAGCCCTGAATGCCGCGGTCGAGCCGGGTCATGACCGCGCCGACCCCTTCGGTGCGATGAAAGCTGACCGGCAGGAGGTGGAGGCGGCTCACCGTCGCGTCGAGGAGCGAGTAGTGCACGCGCAGCCTCGTCTTCCAGGTGAGCCAGTTCGACACCGCCGACAGGAGCTCGCGGCCGACGCCCAGCACCAGGAGCAAGATCACGCTCGTGACCACGAGCGAGGCGTTGCCGCCGAGCGCGTCGAAGATCGACTTGAGCACGAGCGGCTCGATGGCGCTGAGGAGCCCCATCATTAATGTGAGCGTCAGGATGGCGCCGACCATGCCGCGATAGGGACGAACGAACTGAAACGCGCGCCGCAAGTTCCCCCGTGGGGGCGGCGCCTGGACGGTAGAAACTTTCGACATCGGGTCCACAGCGTAGCGCGGATTTTTCCTGGTTCAACGGTCGGACCAGCCCATTTATGTAGTCGACGACGGCAGTTACCGGACGGCTGGTCGAGCAGCAGACGGAGGCCGCTTTGCGGGGCCCAGCCGACTGTGCAGCGTCGCGGCCGACCCGATCTCCTGGCGCATGAAGCTCGTCATCTTTGGTCTGTCGGTCAGCTCGTCGTGGGGCAACGGGCACGCGACCTTGTGGCGCGGCCTCATCGCGGCGCTCGGCCGGAGCGGGCACGAGGTCGTCTTCTTCGAGCGCGACGTGCCCTACTACGCGCGGCATCGCGACCTCACCGAGCTACCGGGCGGGCGCCTCGTCCTCTATCCCGCGTGGTGCGACGTCGTTGCAGCCGCGCGGCGGGAGCTCGATGGCTGCGACGTCGCCATCGTGACCTCGTATTGCGCCGATGGCGCGGCGGCCTCCGCCCTGGTGCTCGATGCGCCGCTGCCGCTACGCGTCTTCTACGATCTCGACACGCCGATCACGCTCGGGCGTTTGGCGCGAGGCGAGCGCGTCGACTATCTGCCCGACGGCGGGCTGGGCGACTTCGACCTGGTGCTCAGCTACACCGGCGGCCGCGCGCTCGACGAGCTGGCCGATCTGCTGGGCGCGCGTCGCGTGGCGCCGCTCTACGGCAGCGTCGATCCCGCGGTGCACGGCGGCGCCCTCGTCGACGAGCGCTTCGGCGCCGATCTATCGTATCTCGGGACCTACGCCGCCGATCGCCAAGCCGCCGTCGAGGAGCTGCTGCTGCTACCGGCGCGGCGTAGCCCGCAGCTCCGCTTCCTCGTCGGTGGGCCGATGTATCCGGCGTCGGTGGCGTGGCCGCCCAACGTGCGGCTCGTCGAGCATGTGCCGCCGCCCGCGCATCCGGCGTTCTACGGCTCGTCGCGGCTGACGCTGTCGCTGACGCGCGCGCCGATGGCGGCGCTCGGCTTCTGTCCCTCGGGGCGGCTGTTCGAGGCGGCCGCCCGCGGCGTTCCGGTGCTCTCCGATTGGTGGGATGGGCTCGATGCGTTCTTCACGCCGGGCGAGGAGATCCTGATCGCCCGCTCCAGCGACGACGTGCTGGCGGCCCTGTCGCGTTCGCCGGAGGAGCTGGCGCTCATCGGCTGCGCCGCGCGCGAACGGGTGCTCGACGAGCACACTGCCCGCCGTCGCGCCGCGGAGCTGGTCGCAATCCTGGAGGGAGGCATCGCGCATGTTGGGGATCATTCCCGCCGCCGGAGTCGGGAGCCGTATCCAGCCGCTGGCGTTCTCGAAGGAGCTGTTGCCGGTCGGTAGCCGCGTCGACGGCGAGGTCGAGCGGCCGCGGGCCGTGTCGGAGTATCTGGTCGAGCGCATGACGCTCGCCGGCTGCGACAAGATCTGCTTCGTCATCGGGCCGCACAAGTCGGACATCGTCGAGTACTACGGCGCGCGCGCCGGCGCCGCCGACGCGTTCTACGTGGTGCAGCCGAGCGCCGCCGGGCTGTGCGACGCGCTCTTTCGCGCCGCTCCGTTCGTCGGTGACGACGAGGATGTGGTCATCGGGCTGCCCGATACGGTCTGGTTCCCCGAAGACGGCCTGGCGCGACTGGGGGACGATCCACTCTCGTTCCTGCTCTTTCCCGTGGCGCGGCCCGAGCTGTTCGACGCCGTGCTCACCGACGAGGACGGCGCGGTGCGGGAGATCCAGGTCAAGCAGGCCGACGCGGGGTCGCACTGGATCTGGGGGGCGGCGAAGGCGCGCGGCCGCGTCTTCAGGACGCTGCACGCGCTCTGGTGCTCGCGCCAGCGGGTCGATCCGTACCTCGGCACGCTCGTCAACGCGTACCTCGCGGCCGGCGGTCGCGCGCGCGGCGTGCGCGGCGGTGAGGCCTATGTCGACGTCGGCACGCTGCACGGCTACCGCGAGGCGATCGAGCTGTTGGCGCGGCGTGCGCACGAAGGGCCGGCCACGGTGGCCACGGTCGAGCCGCACGGCCGGCTGCGCGCGGTCCAGCCCTAGCCGATGCGCGCGACGCTGCGCGCCTGTCTCTGCATCGCCGTGCTGCTGACGCCGGCGTCCGTGGTCGTCGTCGTGCCGGCGACGCTCACGCAGCCGACCGTGCCGGCGATGGTCACGCAACCGACCGCGGCGGCCACCGTCGCCGCACGCGCCCGATTCGAAGTGGCCTTCGATCTGCTGCCCCCGGCGCCCGCCGATCCGGACGCCGTCGACATCGACGCCGCCTTCACGGCCCCATCGGGCGCCGTCACCCACGTCGGCGGCTTCTTCGACGGCCGTCGCTTCCGCGTCCGCTTCGCCGCGCCGTCGCCTGGCCGCTGGACCTACCGCGTGCGCGCGGCCGGCGCCGAGGTCGCGCGCGGCAGCGTCGAGGTCACCCCCGCCCACGATCGTGGCTATGTCCGCCGCGATCCGCGCGCCTCGCATCGCCTCGCCTTCGACGACGGCACGCCGTTCTACCCGCTCGGCGAGAACCGCTTCAACGTCTACGATCCGCGCTGGAACTACCAGGAGCAGTCGATCGAAGCCTACCTCGCCGCCATGCAGCGCGGCGGCATGAACACGCTGCGCCTCTTCGTCATCGTCGACTGCGAAGACGAGGAGGGCACCGCCGATCACGTGCAGTTGGGCTGCCTCGAGACCTCGCCCGGCCGCTTCTCGCCGGCGGTGGCGGCGCGCTACGACCGCATCGTCGACGCGGCGGAGCAGAGCGGCATCTACGTCATCTTCGGCGTCTGGGCCATCGGCTTCACCCCCGCCCCCGACACCTGGAAGAGCTGGGACGACAACCCGTACAGCCGCGCGCGCGGCGGCCCGCTCGCCCGGCCGACCGACTTCTTCACGCGCGTCGACCTGCGTCCGCTCGAGGCGCGCAAGCTCGCCTACATCGCCCATCGCTGGGGCTACTCGACGCACCTCCTCGCCGTCGATCTCTTGAACGAGCCCGAGTGGGACGGCCCCATCCCCGAGCCGGTCTGGATCCCGTGGGCCGACGACATGGCGGCCCGCTGGCGTGCCGTCGACCGCTATCGCCATCTCGTGACGGCCGGTTCGGTCGGGCTGCACTGGAACCTCGGCGGCGACGAGCGCGCGTGGTACGCGAGCGCCCGCAACGACCTCGTCCAGTGGCACCTCTATGGCAAGGAGTACTACGAGGTCCACGCCCTGGCGGCGATGATGGCCAAGAAGAGCGCCGAGACCTGGCGCTACGACAAACCGATCCTGTGCGGTGAGTTCGGCTACGGCGGTGAGGACAAGCCGCTCTTCGACCACACCCACGTCGGCCTCTGGTCGGCGGCCTTCTCCGGCGCCGGCGTCCTCATGCACTCGGCGCCGCCGTTCAATCTCGACTCCGACGAGCCGATGACGCCCGAGCGCGCGCGCCATCCGAGCGGGCTCATGCAGTTCCTGACGCGCCTGTCGCCGGCTGCGCACCAGCCCGCGAGCCTGCCGATGACCCCCGAGGGCTCGCGCGCGTTTGCGCTGCGCGCTCGCGACGAGCTGGCGCTGTGGCTCTTGGCGCCCGAGCGCGGCTACGGCCAACCGCTCGCCGGCGCGCGGGTTCGGCTCGACGAGCTGGCGCCGGGCGACTACCGCGTGCGCTTCGTCGGTGAGCTCGACGGGCGCGTCCTCTCCGAGCGCAGCTTCACCGTCGCTGCGGGGGCGACTGCGTGGCTCGCCGTGCCGCCCTTCACGCGACACGCGGCGGCGCTCATCACCGGTATTCAACGGAGGTAGATTTCGCGCCGCGGCCGGAGAGCGCCCTCCGTCGTCGTACCGAGACCAGATACCACGGAGGCGCGCATGCGGCTGGCAATGATCGGGACGGGCTACGTCGGTCTGGTGGCGGGAGCCGGTTTCGCCGACTTCGGCAACGACGTCATCTGCGTCGATTCCGACGAGCTCAAGGTAGCGCGGCTCGAGCGTGGCGAGCTGCCCATCTACGAGCCTGGGCTCGACGTGCTGGTGGCGCGCTCGCACAAACGCGGCAACCTGCGCTTCAGCTCCAACCTCGCCGAAGCGGTTGAGCAGGCCGAGGTGGTCTTCATCGCCGTCGGCACGCCGGCCTCGTCGTCGGGCGCCGCCGATCTGTCGGCGGTCATGGCGGTCGCCGACGCCATCGGCCCGGCGCTCGGCGGCTACACTGTCGTCGTCAACAAGAGCACGGTCCCCGTCGGCACCGCGGAGCGCGTGCGCAGCCGCATCGCCGCGCACACCAGGCAGCCGTTCGCCGTCGTCGCCAATCCCGAGTTTCTCAAAGAGGGCGACGCCATCAACGACTTCATGAAGCCCAATCGCGTCATCCTCGGCAGCGACGACGAACGCGCGCGAGAGATCCTGCGCCAGCTCTACGCTCCCTTCACGCGCACCAACGACCGCTTGCAGTGCATGGACCCGGCGTCGGCCGAGCTGGCGAAGTATGCCAACAACGCCATGTTGGCCGTGCGCATCTCGTTCATGAACGAGCTGGCGCTCCTGGCCGAGAAGCTCGGCGCCGACATCGAGCAGGTGCGGCTGGCGCTCGGGGCCGACCCGCGCATCGGTGCCAAGTTCCTCTACGCCGGTGCCGGCTACGGCGGCAGCTGCTTTCCCAAGGATCTGAAGGCGCTCTTGCACACGGCGGAGCTGCAGGAGTCCTCGCTCGAGCTGGTGGCTGCAGCGGAGCGGGTAAACGAGCGCCAGAAGCAGGTGCTGGGAGAGAAGATCGCGCGCCACTTCGAGGCGACCGGCGGCGTGGCGGGGAAAGCGATCGCCGTCTGGGGGCTCGCGTTCAAGCCCGGCACCGACGATCTGCGCGAAGCGCCCGCCACCGTGCTGATCGCGGCGCTCCTGGCCGCTGGCGCGAAGGTGATGGCGCACGATCCCGTCGCCGGCGACAACGCGCGTGCGCTGTGGGGCGAGCGCGTCACGCTGGCGCCGAGCATGTACCACGCCGCCGAGGGCGCCGATGCGCTCGTCCTGGTCACAGAGTGGCACGAGCTCCGGCGGCCCGACTTCGTGCGGCTGCGCGCGCTGATGCGGGCGCCCGTGCTCTTCGACGGCCGCAACGTATGGGACGCCGCGGAGGTGCGCAGCCTCGGCTTCACCTACCACGGCATCGGGCGGCGCTGAGATGCTGCGCGAGGCCTATCTCGTCGGCGCGCACGCGCCCGACCCGGTGGCGGCCGAGTTCCCGGCGCTCATGCTGTACGCCGTCGCCCAAAGCCCGCCCCAGGTGCTCCAGCTCGACATCGGCCCGCTCGTCGCCGCCGGCGCGCGCGGCTGGTCGCTCGACCGCAGCCTCGACCAGGCGACTTCGGTGGCGGTGGCGGCGGGGCGTCCCGCGGACGCGATCGCGATCCTGACGCGCCTGCAGCGGCTGATGGACCGGCGCAACCGCGCCTCCTCGACGGCAGCCTTCGACGCGCTCCTCGAGCGCCATCGCGCGTTGCACGATCTATCGCGGCCGCTGGTGCGCGCCGATCATGAGCACGCGCGCGACGTCTGGCAGTGGCTCCTGCGCCTCGACGGCGAGGCGTCGCTGGCGCTGCAGGTGGCGGCGCTGTTTCACGACGTCGAGCGGCTGATCTCGGGGGCCGAGGAGCGCGTCGAAGCGGATGCGCGCGACTATCAGGCGTTCAAGGACGCGCACGCCGAGAGCAGCGCGGCGCTGCTCGCACGCACCGTGGGCGATCTGCTGCCGGCGGCGATCGTCGCACGCGCGGCACGGCTGATCGTGGAGCATGAACGGCCGCGTCGTAACGGCGACCTCGACGCCGGCCTGACGGCGGAACGTACGCTGCTCGCCGACGCCGACGCGCTCTCGTTCTTCTCGCTCAACTCGGGCGGCTATCTCGACTACTTCGGCCCCAGGCAGACGACGCGGAAGGTCGCCTGGACCCTCGGCCGCCTGAGCGAGCGTGGCCGCGCGCGGCTGGGCGCCGTCGAGCTCAGGAGCGACGTACGCGCCATGCTGGTGCGCTCCATCTTCGACGAGGAGGAGCTGGCGTGACGATGGCCCAACAGAGCCCCGACGAGATCGCCCGCCGCGTCGGGGAGCTGGGCGAATGGTTCCACAACCTCGATCTCCGCGGCGTCCGCACCGCGCCCGACCACTTCCTGGGCGACTATCCGATGGTGAAGTGGCGTCGCTTCGCCCACGCCATCCCGGCGGACCTGACCGGCAAGTCGGTGCTCGACGTCGGCTGCAACGGCGGCTTCTATTCCATCGAGATGAAGCGGCGCGGCGCCGCGCGCGTCCTCGGTCTCGACGCCGACGAGCGCTACCTCGCGCAGGCGCGCTACGCGGCGGAGGTCTCCGGCGCCGATATCGAATTCGCGAAACTCGATATCTACGATATCGGAACCGTGCGCGAGAAATTCGACCTGGTCCTGTTCATGGGCGTCCTCTATCACCTGCGCCATCCGCTGCTGGCGCTCGATCTGCTGCATGAGCACGTCGTCGCCGACCTCCTGGTCTTTCAGAGCTTGATTCGCGGCTCGTCCGACGTCGCCGCGCTCGAGGCCGATTATCCCTTTGTCGAAACCGATATCTTCAAGCGCGAGGAGTATCCGCGCCTCTATTTCGTCGAGCACAAGTACGCCGGCGATCCGACCAACTGGTGGTTTCCCAATCGCGCCTGCGTCGAGGCGATGCTGCGCTCGGCAGGCTTCGCCGTCGTCGCCCATCCCGAGGACGAAGTGTTCATCTGCCGGAGGCGCCCATGATCGAAGCGGTCATGATCTGGAACGAGCCGAACAACAAGTCGCACTGGGACTTCGCGCTCGACCCCGACTGGTCGCAGTTCGCCCGCATGGCTGCGCTGGCCGCCGACGCCGTCCGCGCCGAGCGGCCCGCCATCAAGCGGGTGCTGGGCGGCATCTCTCCCATCGATCCCCTGTTCCTGACGAACCTCGGCGGCCGCGGGCTCCTCGACAAGCTCGACGTCGTCGCCGTGCACGGCTTTCCGCTCGACTGGAACCACTGGCAGATCCACGAGTGGGCCGACAAGCTGGGCGAGGTTCGCGCCGTCACCGAGCTGCCCATCTGGGTCACCGAGGTCGGCGTCTCGAGCTTCGGCGCCGAGGAGGTGCAGGAGTTCGGTGTGCGCCGCACGGCCGAGCTCCTCGCCGGCAAGGTCGACCGGGTGCACTGGTACAGCCTCTTCGATCTGCCGAAGGCCTGGCCGGCGACGACGCGCCATCGCGAGGCGGAGGGCTCGTCCTACTACCGCCACTTCTACATGGGGCTCATCCAGGAGGACGGAACGGCGAAGCTCGCGCTCAGGCAGTTCCGCGAGCTGACGCCGGCGATGGGCATCTGTCAGTGGTTCCACTTCGAGGACCCGCGCCTCGACGACGGCGTGCGCTGGCTCTCGGAGCTCGGCGTGCGCCACCTGCGCACGGGGCTGTCCTGGGCCGACAGCTACCGCCCCGGCTGGGAGCGCTGGTTCGATCGTCAGATGAAGGCGCTCGAGCCCTTCGAGGTCACGGTGACGTTCTGCTTCACGCCCGAGCAGCGCGGAGCGCAGCCGCATCACACGAGCCCGCCCTTGTACGCGGACGAGTTCGCGGAGTTCTGTGCGCGCATGGTTCGTCGCTACGGCTGAGGACTCCAGGGGAGCGCCGATTACGGGAGGGCGGGCATTTGCGCCATCCGTACACCGCCTAAACAGAATGTCATCGGTCGTTCATTCGAGGGCGAGATGAAGAAGATCCTGATCACCGGAGGTGCGGGTTTCATCGGAGCGCACCTGGCACGGGAGCTGGTCACGCACGGGTACGCGGTGCGCGCCCTCGACAACCTGTCGCCGCAGGTGCACGGCGCCGGCGCGCGCGAGGAGCGGCGGCGCCCGAGCTACCTCGACGACGCGGTCGAGCTGCAGGTCGGCGACGTGCGCGATCCCGACGCCGTACGGCGGGCGCTCGACGGCGTCGACGCGGTCTATCACCTCGCCGCCATCGTCGGCGTCGGGCAGAGCATGTATCAGATCGCCGAGTACACCTCGGTCAACAACCTCGGCACGGCCGTCTTGCTCGAGGAGATGGTCAAGCGGCGCAGCCTCACGCGCCTCGTGGTCGCGTCGAGCATGAGCGTCTACGGCGAGGGCTACTTCACCGACGCGGGCGGGCGCCTGGTCAGCGGCGTCGAGCGGACCATGGAGCAGCTGGCGGGCAGTCAGTGGGAGATGCGCGGCGAGGACGGCGGCACGCTGACGCCGATTCCGACGGGCGAGGACAAGACGCCGTCGTTGGCGTCGGTCTACGCGCTGTCCAAGTACGACCAGGAGCGGCTGTGCCTGGTGACGATGCGCGCCTACGGCCGTTCGGCCGTGGCGTTGCGCCTGTTCAACACCTACGGCCTCGACCAGGCGCTCTCCAATCCATACACCGGCGTGCTGGCGATCTTCGCCTCGCGCCTGGTCAACGGCAAGCCGCCGCTGATCAACGAAGACGGGCTGCAGCGACGCGACTTCGTCTCGGTGCGTGACGTCGCGCGCGCCTTCGTCCTGGCGCTCGAGGTGCCCGGCGCCGACGGTCAGGTGTTCAACATCGGCTCGGGGCGCGTCTACAGCGTCCTCGACGTGGCGCGCCTGATGGCGGAGATGGTCTCGGGCGGGCGCATCAAGCCCGAGGTGACCGGCAAGTACCGCATGGGCGACATCCGCCACTGCTTCCCCGACATCAGCCGCGCCGAGAAGCTCCTCGGCTATCGCCCCGAGGTCACGCTCGAGGCGGGGCTGAGCGAGCTGTGCGACTGGCTGCGCGGGCAGGTCGCCGTCGACCGCGTCGAGGAGGCGCGCGCCGAGCTGGCTGCGCGCGGGCTGGCGCTATGAGCGCGGCGTCGACGCGGCCGGTGCTGGTCACGGGCGGAGCCGGCTTCATCGGCGCCAACGTGTCGGACCGCATCTTGGCTGCCGGCACCCCGGTCATCATTTACGACAACCTGTCGCGCCCGTCGGTGGAGCGCAATCTGGCGTGGCTGCGCGAGCGGCACGGCGCGCTGGTGCAGCATGCGCGCGAGGACGTGCGCGATCGGGGCGCGCTGGCGGCGGCGATGCGCGGCGTCGATCGGGTCTTCCACTTCGCGGCGCAGGTGGCCGTCACCACCAGCCTCGTCGATCCGATCCAGGACTTCGAGGTCAACGCGCGCGGCACCCTCAACGTCCTCGAGGCCGTCCGCGCGCAGCCGGTGCCACCGTCGCTGGTCTACACCTCGACCAACAAGGTCTACGGCGCGCTCGGCGACGTGACGCTGGTGGAGGGTGCGACGCGCTGGCACCCCGCCGATCGCACCTTCGCGGTGCACGGCGTCTCGGAGCTGCGGCCCCTCGACTTCCACAGCCCGTACGGCTGCTCCAAAGGCGCGGCCGACGCCTACGTCATCGACTACGCGCGCAGCTTCGGCCTGCCGGCGCTGGTGTTTCGCATGAGCTGCATCTACGGACCGCGGCAGCTCGGCTCCGAGGATCAAGGCTGGGTGGCGCACTTCTGGCGCTGCGCGCTGGGCCGGCGGCCGCTCACCGTCTACGGCGACGGCAAGCAGGTGCGCGACCTCCTCTTCGTCGACGATCTCGTCGACGCGCTGTTGCGGGCGCACGAGCGGGCGTCGCAACTGGCGGGGCGGGCCTTCAACATCGGCGGCGGTCCGGCGAGCACGCTGAGCCTGATCGAGCTGCTCCGGCGCATCGACGCCTCCATCGGGCGCACGCCGGCGCTGACGCACGAGGCGCCGCGGACGGGCGATCAGCGCTACTACGTCTCGGATACGCGCGCGTTCCAGGAGGCGTCGGGCTGGCGGCCGCGGGTGGGCGTGACCGAGGGGCTGGCGCGGCTGGGCGCCTGGCTCGATCGGCTCGATTGCGACGTGGCGGTCCCGGTCGGCGGCGACGCGGCAGTGGTGGCGGGGGAGGCGAGGGGCTGATGCGAGTCGCGCTCCTCAACCCCAACTGGACCTACGACGGTAGCATCTACTTCGGCTGCCGCGAGCCGCACCTGCCGACGGAGCTCGCCTGCGCGCGCGCGCTCCTCGAAGAGGCCGGCCACGAGGCGCTCCTCCTCGACGCGCACCTCTACGCCCTGAGCGACGCCGAAGTGCGTGCCCGCGTCTCCGCGTTCGCGCCCGGGCTCACGGTGCTGACGACGGCGCCGACCTATCTCTTCTGGCGCTGCCCGCCGCCGGAGCTGCGCGTGCCGCGTCGCCTGGTGCAGGCGCTCGCCGGCGCGGGAGGGACCCTCGTCGCCATCGGGCCGCACGCGTCGACCACGCCGCGCGCGACGCTGCGCAAGCTCGGCGTCGACGTCGCCGTCCTCGGCGAGCCGGAGGAGGTGCTGGCGCGGCTCGCCTCGGCCACGCGCGCCGAATGGCCGTCGCTGTTGTCGATCGCCTGGCGTACCGACGACGACGCCATCCTCGTCCAGGGGCAGCCGGCGGTGGTCGAGATGACGCGCATCCCGGCGCTGCGCTGGACGGCGGACGAGATCGGGCGCCACCGTCATCACCATCACCGCTTCGACACCATACCGACGCGACCGGGCGCCGAGGTCGAAGCGACCCGCGGCTGCCCGTATCAGTGCACCTTCTGCAACAAGGAGAACTTCCGCAATGGCTACCGCAAACGGCCGCTGGCGACGGTGCTCGACGAAGTGGATGGGCTCATCGCCACGGGTGTCGAGTACGTCTACTTCATCGACGAGATCTTCCTGCCCGATCGGCCGCTGCTCGAAGCGCTGGCCTGCCGCGACGTGCGCTTCGGCGTGCAGATGCGGATCGACAACTGGTCGGAGGAGCTGCTCGACCTCCTCGGCGGCGCCGGCTGCCTGTCGATCGAGGCCGGCGTCGAGAGCCTGACCGAGCGCGGCCGCTCGCTCCTGGCCAAGCGCTGCAAGCTCACCACCGACGAGCTGACCGCGCTGCTCATCCACGCCAAGCGGCGCGTGCCGTTCGTGCAGGCCAATCTCCTCGACGGTGGCTTCGACGACCCGGCCCACGTCGAGGCGTGGCGCGCGACCCTGCAGCAGCACGGCGTCTGGGCCAATAAGCCGGTCCCGATGTTTCCCTATCCGGGCACGCCCGACTATCGGCTGCGCTGGGGCGCGCCCGACGACGAGGCGTGGGAGCGCGCGCACGCCGACTACCTGTCGCGCTACTCCGAGTTCTCCGACATCCAGGAGGAGCGGCCGTGGCCGCTGCCGGAGCTCGAGGCCGACCCCGCCGGCGAGGCGGCGCGTGGCTGAGCCGCGCCGCCTGCTCATGACCTGCGACACCGTCGGTGGCGTGTGGTGCTATGCGCTCGAGCTGGCGCGCGCGCTCGCCCCTTCCGGCGTCGAGGTGGTGCTGGCGGCGATGGGCGGACCGCTCTCGCGCGCGCAGAGCGAGGAGGCGGCGCGGGCGCCCAACGTCGCCCTGTTCGCTCGCGTCTGCAAGCTCGAGTGGATGGAGGAGCCGTGGGCCGACGTGGCCGCCGCGGGAGAGTGGCTCCTGCGCGTGGCCGAGTATGTCTGCCCCGACGTCGTCCATCTCAACGACTACGCGCATGGGGCCCTGCCGTGGCCGGCGCCGGTGATGATGGTGGGCCATTCGGACGTGCTGTCGTGGTTCCGCGCGGTGCGCGCCGAGGAGGCGCCGCCGTCGTGGGACCGCTATCGCGCGGCGGTCGGGCGCGGGCTTCGCGCCGCCGATCAGGTCGTCGCCCCGACGGCGGCGATGCTCTCGTCGCTGGCGGCCGACTATGGCCCGCTGCGGCGCGCGACCGTGATCGCCAACGCGCGCGACGCCGCCAGCTTTCTCCCCGGCGAAAAAGAGCCGATGGTGCTCGCGGCGGGGCGGCTGTGGGACGACGCCAAGAACCTGGCCGCGCTCGATGCCGCCGCCGCGCGGGTGTGCTGGCCCGTCGTGGTCGCCGGCGCGACCGAGCACCCCGACGGAGGCGTGCGCGAGGGCCGCCACGTTGGCACGCTCGGGGTGCGCACGGCCGACGAGCTGGCCGCGCTCTACGCCGCTGCCGCGATCTACGCCCTGCCCGCCAAGTACGAGCCGTTTGGCCTCTCGGTGCTCGAGGCGGCGCTGGCCGGGTGTGCGCTGGTCCTCGGCGACATCCCCAGCCTGCGCGAGTCGTGGGACGGCGTCGCCATCTTCGTGCCGCCCGACGACAGCGGGGCGCTCGCCGACGCCATCGAACGGCTGGCGGCCAGCCCGGCGATTCGCGCGCAGGCCGCCGGTGCCGCTCGTCGCCGCGCGCTCGCCTTTGCACCGGCGCGCATGGCAGCCGCCTACCTCGAGGGCTACCGCGCGCTCGTGGAAGCGGCGCCGCCCGCGGAGGTCGAATGCGCGTAGCCCTGTTCACCCATTCGCTGGCGAGCGACTGGAACCACGGCAACGCTCACTTTCTGCGCGGCCTGGTCACCGAGTTGGTCGCCCGCGGCCACGCGGTCACCGCGTTCGAGCCGGAAGATGCGTGGAGCGTCGCCAACCTCGTCGCGGAGGCCGGCCCCGCCGCCCTCGAGCGAACGCGCACGATCTATCCGGCGCTCGACATCGTGCGCTATCGCCGCGAAGGCTTCGATCTCGACGGCGCGCTCGAGGGCGCCGATCTGGTCATCGTGCACGAGTGGAACGACCGCGCGCTGGTGGCCCGCATCGGCGGCCACCGCGTCGCCCACGGCGGCTACGCGCTCCTGTTCCACGACACGCACCATCGCTCGGTGAGCGATCCGGCCCAGATGGCCACGTACGATCTCTCCGGCTACGACGGCGTCCTCGCCTTCGGCCGCGTCATCCGCGATCTCTACCTGCGCCACCGCTGGGCGCGTCGCGCCTGGACGCTTCACGAGGCCGCCGACGTGCGACTGTTCGCGCCGCGACCTGCCCCCGCGCCGCCGCGCGACCTGTGCTGGATCGGCAACTGGGGCGACGACGAGCGCTCCCGAGAGCTCGACGAATTCCTCATCGAGCCCGCGCGCGCGCTCGGCCTCGACGGCACGGTCCACGGCGTGCGCTACCCCGACGAAGCGCGGCGCGCGCTCGGCAGGACGCGGCTTCGCTATGGCGGCTGGCTGGCCAACTTCGACGTCCCGGCCGTCTTCGCGCGCCATCGCGTCACCGTCCACGTGCCGCGGCGCCACTACGTGACCGCGCTGCCGGGAATCCCGACCATCCGGCCGTTCGAGGCGCTGGCCTGCGCCATTCCGCTGGTGTCGGCGCCCTGGGATGACGTCGAGCGGCTGTTCACGCCCGGCGAAGACTATCTGGTCGCGCGCGACGGCGCGGAGATGAAGCGCCACCTGCGCGCCATCCTCGCCGACGGCGCCTACGCGGCGTCGCTCGCCGCGCACGGCCGGCGGACCATCCTCATGCGACACACCTGCGCGCATCGCGCCGATGAGCTCCTGGCCATCGCGCGTGAGCTCGGGGTCGAGGTCGCACCGTCGCTGCGTCGCATTCAACCCACCGCCATCGGAGCTGACGCATGAAGGGCCTCGACATCTCGTTCTTCGGCTCGAGCCTGGTCTCGGCCTACTGGAACGGCGCCGCCACCTACTATCGCGGCATGCTGCGGGCACTGGCGGAGCGCGGCCATCGCATCACGTTCTACGAGCCCGACGCCTACGATCGGCAGAAGCATCGCGACATCGACGACCCGCCGTGGGCGCGCGTCGTCGTCTACCCGCCGACCGAGACGGCGGTGCAGCGCGCGCTCGCCGAGGCGCGCGGCGCCGATCTCGTGGTCAAGGCCAGCGGTGTCGGCGTCTTCGACGCGCTGCTCGAGCGCGGCGTCCTCGAGGCGCGCGCACCGGGAGCCCGTGCCATCTACTGGGACGTCGACGCCCCGGCCACGCTCGACCGCGTCGAGGCGGATCCGCACGATCGCTTCCGCCCGCTCATCCCAGCGTACGATCTGGTGCTGACCTACGGCGGCGGCGTCCCCGTGACCCGCGCCTACGAGGCGTTCGGCGCCCGTCGCTGCGTCCCCATCTACAACGCGCTCGACCCGACGACGCACCATCCGTCGGCGCCCGATCCGCGCTTCGCCTGCGAGCTGGCGTTCCTCGGCAACCGGCTGCCCGACCGCGAAGCGCGCGTCGAGGAGTTCTTCCTGCGGGCCGCGTCGCTGGCACCGGAGCGCCGCTTCCTCCTCGGCGGCAACGGCTGGCACGATAAGCCCCTGCCCGCCAACGTACGCGCGCTCGGCCACGTCTATACGCGCGACCACAACGCGCTCAACGTCACGGCCATGGCGGTGCTCAACATCAACCGCGACAGCATGGCGCGCTACGGCTTCTCGCCGGCGACGCGCGTGTTCGAAGCGGCCGGCGCCGGGGCCTGTGTCATCACCGACGCCTTCGCCGGCGTCGAGCAGTTTCTCGAGCCCGATCGCGAGATCCTCGTCGCGCACGACGGCGCCGAGGTCGCCTCGCAGTTGGCGCGGCTCTCGCCCGAGCGCGCCCGCGAGATCGGCGAGGCGGCCCGCCGCCGGGTCCTCTCCCAGCATACCTACGCGCATCGGGCCGCCGAGCTGGAGGCGCTCCTCGAGGGCGCGGCCGAGCTCGAGGGAGCGGTCGCATGAGCCTCCGCTTCTGCGTCCTCGGCCTCTCGATCACCTCGTCGTGGGGCAACGGCCACGCCACGACCTATCGGGCGCTCCTGCGCGCGCTCGCCGAACGCGGACACGACGTCCTCTTCCTCGAGCGCGACGCTCCCTGGTACGCGCAAAACCGCGACCTGCCGGCGCCGCCGTTCTGCCGCACCGAGCTCTACGGGAGCCTGGACGAGCTGCGCGCGCGCTTCGCCGCCGAGGTGCGCGACGCCGACGTGGTCATCGTCGGCTCCTACGTGCCCGACGGGTGCGCCGTCGGCGAGTGGGTGCTGGCGACGGCGCGCGGCATCAGCGCGTTCTACGACATCGACACGCCGGTGACTGCGCGGCGGCTCGCGGACGGCGGCTGCGAATATCTGACGCCCGCGCTCGCCGGGCGCTATCCGCTCTATCTGTCGTTCACCGGCGGACCGCTGCTCGACAAGCTGGCACGCTCGTATGGCGCGAACGCGCGGCCGCTCTACTGCGCGGTCGACCCGCTGCTCTACGAGCCTTCGTCGCAGCTGGCGCGCTGGGACCTCGGCTATCTCGGGACCTATTCGCCCGACCGGCAGCCGGGGCTCGAGTGTCGCCTGCTCGAGCCGGCGCGGCGCCGTCCGCGGCTGCGCTTCACCGTCGCCGGCCCGCAATATCCGAGCGCCATCGCCTGGCCGCCGAATGTCGAGCGCGTCATGCACGTCGCGCCGGGCGAGCACCGCGAGTTCTACGGTGCGCAGCGCTTCACGCTCAACCTCACGCGCGCCGACATGATCGCGGCCGGCTGGTCGCCGAGCGTGCGGCTCTTCGAAGCGGCCGCGTGCGGAGTGCCCATCATCAGCGACGCGTGGCCCGGCCTCGAAGACTTCTTCACGCCCGGTCGCGAGATCCTCTCGAGCCAATCTCCCGAGGAGACCCTCTCCATTCTCGACGATCTCCCCGAGGCCGAGCGCCGCCTGGTCGCGACCGCAGCGCGCCAGCGCGTCCTCCGCGAGCACACCGCCGCGCATCGCGCCGTCACGCTCGAGGGCTATCTGCAGTCGCTGTCGATGAGCCCGGGACATCGAAAGAGCAGAAGGGTGGGGGAGATTACATGGCCAAGATCCTTGTAACCGGCGGTGCCGGCTTCGTCGGATCGCACCTGTGCGAGCAGCTGCTGCGCGAGGGGAACGAGGTCATCGCGCTCGACGACTTCTCGACGGGAAACAGCGACAACGTGCTCCACCTCGCGGCCTACAAGGCGTTCACGCTGGTAGAGCACGACGTGACCGAGCCGTACGACTTCGACGTCGAGCTCATCTACAACCTCGCCTGCCCGGCGAGCCCGCCGCACTATCAGGCCGATCCGGTCAAGACCACGCTCATCAGCGTGCTCGGCGCGGTGCACGCGCTGTCGCTCGGCAAGCGGCGGCGGGCGCGGGTGCTGCAGGCGTCGACGAGCGAGGTCTACGGCGATCCGCTCGTGCATCCGCAGCCCGAGTCGTACGCCGGGTGCGTCAACACGCTCGGCCCGCGCGCCTGCTACGACGAGGGCAAGCGCTGCGCCGAGAGCCTGGTGATGGACTTCCACCGCATGTACCAGGTCGAGACGCGCATCGTGCGCATCTTCAACACCTACGGCCCGCGCATGGCGTTCGACGACGGGCGCGTGGTCTCGAACTTCATCCTGCAGGCGCTCACCGGCGACGAGCTGACCATCTACGGCGACGGTACGCAGACGCGCAGCTTCTGCTTCGTGGCCGATCTGGTGGGCGGGCTCATCCGGCTCATGCAGCACCCGACGGAGACGCGGCCGGTGAACCTCGGCAACCCGGAGGAGTTCACCATGCGGCAGCTGGCGCACGAGGTGCTGACGCTGACGCGGTCGTCGAGCCGCGTGGTGGAGCGGCCGCTTCCCGTCGACGATCCGAAGCAGCGGCGGCCGGACATCCGGCGCGCGCGCGAGGTGCTCGGCTTCCGGCCGCGCGTGGCGCTGCGCGAGGGGCTCTTGCGGACGATCGAGGACTTTCGCGAGCGGCTGCGGCTGCCGGCCGACGTGCGCACGGCCTCCGCCGGCGGCGGCTGATCGCTGTTTGGGTAGCGCCGGTTGCCGGCGCAACCACGCGGTGGCGCCGGCAACGCGGTCCCGGTCGAGACGCGGAGATGTTTCTGGATGGTTACGGAACGGTGGCGCCGCCCGAGCTTCCCGAGCTTCCCGAGCTTCCCGACTTCGAGCTGCGGTGTTTCGACTTCTTGGGCGTGGAGGTGCCGGTGCCGGAGGTGCCGGTGTCGTTGCCCATGGAGCCGCTGCTGCCGGTGCCCATGGAGGAGCCGGAGCCGCTCGAGCCGCTGCCCATGGAACCGGAGCCACTCGAGCCCGTCGAGCCTCCGCCCGTCGAGCCGCCGCCCTGGGAGCCGCTGCTGCCCTGCGAGCCCGTGCCCTGCGAGCCCGTGCCCTGAGAGCCCGTGCCCTGCGAGCCCGTGTCCATGGCGCCAGCGCCCGTCGAGCCGCTGCCGCTGGAGCCGGTGCCCATGGAGCCCGATGAGCCACTTCCGGTGCTGGTGCCGCTCGGCTGGCTGCCGCCGCCCGCGCCGCTACCGGTCGCGCCGCCCGAAGTACTACCGGTTCCCATCGCGCCGGCGCCCGAGGAGCCGCTACCCTGTGACCCCGAGGAGCCCGTTCCCTGCGAGCTTCCCGAGCTACCCGTCGAGCCGCCGCCTGTCGAGCCGCCCGCGCTGCCCCCGCTCGTTTGCGCCAACGCCACTCCCGACAACGCGAGCGGCAGTGAGACCAGCGCAGCTTTGATGAACTGCATCGTCCGTCGATTCATTGTTCCCTCCTGCCGTCCTTCGACGGCGTTCAGGGAAGATGGCCTGCACCGGACGTTCCGTTTTCCCCGCGGCACGGTCTGGTGCTCTCGATTACGGCACCGAACCCACCCCGAGACGGCACCGACGAGCGGGGGCTTTTCACGAGCGCGGACGGCCGCCTGATCGGCCTACGGAGGCGGAGCGCCGCCGCCGCTGTTGTCCCCGGTGCTGCCCTTGTGCTTCTTGCTCTTCTTGGAAGACGAAGAGCCGCTCGAGCCGCCGCCGCTCGGGGTGCCCATCGAGCCCGTCGAGCCCGTCGAGCCCGTCGAGCCCGTCGAGCCGGTTCCCGTCGATCCTGAGCCTGTCGATCCCGAGCCCGTCGATCCGGAACCGGTCCCGCCGGAGGAGCCGCTGCCTTGCGAACCAGAGCCCTGCGAGCCGGTCGAGCCCGATCCGCCGCTTTGCGCGGACGCGACACCCGACAAGACCAACGGTACTGCGACGGCCACGGCGCGAATCCACTGCATGGATCTTTTCATGAGGAGTCCTCCATCGACGATTGTGCGGACCGTTCTCGCTTCGCGAGGGACGGGTTTCCATCGAGGAGCCGCGGCGATCGCGGCTCGGGCCGTTGCCGGCGACGCTGGAACTGCAAAAAGCGACGACGGCGACAGCGGCTGATACGGAGAGAGGAGCCAACTTCGATACGGCTAAACCCGGATTCAAGAGGCTACGATCAGTGCGTCGCCCGATCGCGCAATCGCACACGCGCACAGAATCAGGTGCAGTTGATCCCGCTCACGTCATCGTGCGAGTTGACGGCGGTCGTCGCGGTCGGCTAATGCATTCGGGCGAAGCGGAGGGCTCATGGGGATGGTGGGGGGTAGGGGTGGAGCGGGTTCCGCGCATCAACGGCTGTCTTTTTTGCGACGGCTGCACGCCGCGACACATGGCGGAGACGCGGCAGGCATTGTGTCGGAGGAGCAATTTCGGCGCTTTCGACTGCCGTGCATCGTGGTCGTGCGCGGCCGGGATGGGTGGCGCGTCGCGGCGGTCAGTGGACCGGTCGGCAGCGCCATCGACGAGCTGCCGACCGACGGCAGCGCGCAGGCGTGGCTGGGACGGGTCACTCCGTTCCGTCAGTGGCGCTGCGAGGAGGTCTACGACGGGCGCCGTCACGTGGCGCGCGTCTACGTCGGCGGCGGCGGGGGAGGTGCGGAATCCAAGGCGCTGTGCATGATGGCGGCGCCCTATCTGGGCGCCGAGCAGCGGCGCGCGCGCGTCCAGGCCGTCGATCAGCAGCTCGCGCAGTTCGTTCACGACTTCAAGCAGCCGCTGGCGACGCTCTCACTGTCGCTGGCGCTGATGCAACCTGCCGACGAAGGCCAACGGCGGCATGCCGAGCGCTGCGTACGCTCGATCGACCGGCAGCGCGAGCTTCTCGACGAGCTGCCGCTGCTCGCGGGCAGCAGCACCAACGTCAAGGAGCCGGTCGCGCTGCACCAGCTCCTGGCCGAAATCGCCGAGGACGCGCGCGTACACGCCGAGGCGCGCCACATCACCATCGTCCAGCAGCTGGCGAGCGCCACGATCGCAGGCGCGAAGTGCGGGTTGCGCCGCGCCTTCGGCAACGTGCTGCTCAACGCCATCCAGCTCACGCCGGAAGGCTCGACCGTGACCATCGTCCTGCAGCGGCGGCGCGGCGGTGTTTCCGTCGAGTTTCGCGACGAAGGCGCCGGGCTACCCGCCGAGCAGCGCGAGCGCGTCTTCGAGCCGTTCATCTCGCACCGGCGCGGCGGCACCGGGCTCGGCCTGGCGGTCGCTCGCGCCGTCGCCGCGGCGCACGACGGCACGGTGCGATTCGTCGAGGGAGCAGGCGGTCGCGTGCGCTTCGACCTTCCGTCGAGTGGCCGCTGGCCGCGCGCCGCGGGCACCGAGAATGCAGAGCCTCTCGGGAATGGCGAAGATCATGTTCGTGAACGACGACGAGGACCTCGCATTCGTGTGCAGACTGCTGCTCGAATCGCGCGGTCACGTCGTCGAGGCGTTGACGAGCGGTGAGCGGGCGCTCGTCGCCTTCGCCCGATTCGCTCCCCAGTTGGTCATCGTCGACTACGCCCTCGGCGGTGGGATGACCGGCGTGCAGCTCGTCGCGCGCCTGCGGCAGCGCTATGCCTCGACCGTTCCGATCATCCTGATTTCGGCGCACGAACAGATGGCAACGCGCGCGTTCGAGGCCGGCATCGATGCATTCATTACCAAGCCATTCGTGTCGACCGAGCTCTTGACGGCGATCGACCAGCTGCTCGCCGGGGAGGCCCGGCACAGCGCCTGACGCAAGCAATCGAGGCGCGACTGTATCGACACGGCGCTCGGCGCGCAGATAGTCGACGCCATGGTTGGTGACACGTTTTACGCGCTCGCCGCCGCCCTCGGTGGCCGCGATTGCCCGAGCTGCGCCGCCGGCACCCAGGCGCGCGCGCTCGTGATGGCCAGCGATTTCTGGTTGCACCTGGCGGCGGCCGCCGCGCCGTTCGCCTTGACCGCGCTCATCGCCTGGATCGTCGACGCCCATTTGAAGCGCGTCGACGCCCGGGAGGACTGACCCGTGTCGAGACCCTCGGTCACGACCGCCGGGATCCTCATCGGCGCGGGCCTCGGCGGCTTCGTCGACGGCATCGTGCTCCATCAGATCTTGCAGTGGCACAACATGCTGTCGAGCCGTGTGCCGCCGCTCGATCTCGTGCACATGAAATACAACATGGTCTGGGACGGTCTGTTTCACGCGCTGACCTGGATCATGACGGCGACCGGCCTCGCGCTCTTGTGGCGTGCCGGCGCAGCGCCCGCGGACGAGCGGCCGTGGTCGTCGCGTCGCTTCGGCGGAGCGCTCCTCTTCGGCTGGGGAACCTTCAACGTCGTCGAAGGCGTGATCGACCATACGCTTCTGCGCGTGCATCACGTTCATCCGGGGCTGCACGAGCAGGCGTGGGATCTCGGCTTCCTCGGCTTCGGCGTGGTGCTGGCGCTGATCGGCTCCTGGCTCACGGGTGCGTTGGTGCGCGGGGGCGCTTCCGCGGTGGTACGTCGACCCGATTGACACGGCGCGCCTCGTCCCCAGGTTCCTGCCCGCGAGCGTCGGACTAGACCGACGAAAATTCCAAGGAGCACATCCATGGCCATGTACGAAGAGCAGGGGCGGGGCACCAACCGCGGAATGCGCGGCAACGAAGGAATGACGGAGCAGCTCGAGGGCTCGTCACGCCTCGAACAGCAGCGCCGAGATGTCGAACGGCTGGCTCAGACGTTGTCCCAGCAGTCGATGCAGCAGTGGCAGCGGGCGGCCGAAGGGATCGTGGCGCTGCCGGCCGCCATCGCGGTCGGCTTCGCAGCGACGACGCTGTACATCGTGGGGTTCGTGACGCGCGGATTCCAGGCGCTGCAGCAGCAGGCGGACGAGAGCAGTCGGCAGATGCGCATTTCGTTCGAGGAGCAGCAGGGCCGCGGCGAGGGGCGTCTGGAGGGACGCGGCGAGCAGCGGCAGCGCGGGGAAAATCGGGCGCCCGACGCCGCGATTGAAAACCAGCCGCGGGCGTAGGTTAAAAGGGGATCTTCGACGGAGAGAGCCCTACTCGGGCACTCCGTCGAAGAACCCGACTTCTCCCGTCGCCAGATCCAGCTCGGCCCCAACCACCAGGAGACCGTCGCTGACGATGAGCCGCTCGATCACCTCCGAGCTGTGCCGGAGGTGGCTCACCGACGCGCGCACGTTGGCGCGCACGGCTTCCTTGCGCAGGCGTACCGGATCGTCGGCGAGATCGGTCGCGACGAGCGACTCGATGCTCGACCGCACGCGATCGACGATCGACATCAGGTTGCGCGAGCGCCCTTCGTCGCGCTCGACCGCTTCGAGGGCGGCATCGATGGCGCCGCAGCTCGAGTGGCCCATCACGATGACGAGGCGGGTGCCGAAGCGCTCCGCCGCGAACTCGACCGAGCCGACCTGCGACGGTGCGACGATGTTGCCGGCGACGCGGATGACGAACAGATCGCCCAGCCCTTGATCGAAGACGACCTCGGCAGGCGCGCGCGAGTCCGAGCAGCCGAGGACGATGGCGAACGGCCGCTGCGGGTCGAGATCGCGGCGGCTATGGCTCAGCATCGAGTCGACGCTGCGGACGTTCTGCATATAGCGGCGGTTCCCGGCGACGAGCCGATCGAACGCCTCCCGGGCGGGCACATTCTGCGGCATGAGTGGATTTATACCAGCTCTCGGCCGTCAGCCAGCAGCTATCAGCGACAAGCAGAGGACACCTGGCCTTCGCCGTCGACACACGGGACGGTTCGCTCCCCCGCTGAGCGGGACTACCCGGGTCTCGCGACCTTTCCCGACCATCCCGCCGGGATGCGACGCGCGCCGGCGATGGCCTCGAGCGGCATCACCCCCACCGAGATCGACAGTGAATCCTCGACGCATTTGACGAGGTGCCACCAGCGCCGCGGGATGTAGAGCCAATCGCCCGCCAGGAGCTGCGCCCCCATCAGCTGCGACTTCTCGTCGCGAACGACGGTGAAGTCGAGCGTGTCGCCGAGCCGCGTGTCGCGCGCGACGGTGTTGTCGCGAAAATAGTAGTCCTTGATGCCGAGGGTCTGCGCGATGAAGACGTCCTCGAAGTCGTAGTGCCAGCCGTAGCTGTGCGTGCCGGCGGGGGTGGCGTAGAGCTGGACGTGGACCTCGCCCGACAGCGCCGTCGAGAACGACTCGGCCAGCGCGGCGAGCGCCGGGTCGTGCTGCTCGCTCGCGCGCACGACGGTGCTGACGCCGGTTCCGACGCGCATGAGGCGCTGCACGTCCGCCGCCGAGCGCGGCGCCGGCACGTCGACGAGGCGTCCCGCCGCGACGGTGAGGACGTCGACCGGGGCGGCGGTCGAAGCGAGCACCCGGTCGAAGGTCTCCCACCCGAAGAGCGGCACCGAGCCCGTCGCCGCGCCAGGACGGGCGTAAGGCTGCCGCTCCAGCTGCGCCTCGATGAACGTCGAAACCTCGACGGGCTTCAACCAGTCGGCGAACATCCCGGGAACCATAAACGCATGCCGCGCCAGCCGCCAGTTCCCGTCGCAGACCTCCTGGCCAGGCGACCTGCCGTCGAGTAGCCGGGCAGCCGGCGCTTCCCCCATTGCGGCACGCCGCCGAGTGCCTAAGGCATGGCGACGAGGGGGCGGCGTGGAGCGACACCCGGGGATCGCTGTAGTCGCGCTGGCCGCGTGCATCGCGTCGGCGGTCGGTTGCAAGAAGTCGGGCCCGCCAGCCGCGCCGCCGCCGCCCGTCGTCGCGGTCGTGTCGGTCGGCACGCGCGCCATCGAGCAGAGCCAGGAGTGGCTCGCCACCCTCGACGGCTCCACCAACGCCGAGATCCGCCCGCAGGTCGCCGGCTACATCAAGTCGGTGAGCTACGAGGAGGGCAGCAACGTGCAGAAGGGCGCCCTCATGTTCACGCTCGACCGGCGCCCCTTCATCGCCGCGGTCGAGCGCGCGCGCGGCGACTACGGCAACGCCGTCGCGCAGCTGAACAAATCGCTCGCCGACGTGAGGCGCTACACGCCGCTCGCCGCCGAGCACGCCATCAGCCAGCAAGACCTCGACAACGCGCACGCCGCCGCCGCCGCCGCCGCCGCCACGGTCCAGGCGATGAAGGGCGCGCTCGAGGTCGCCAAGCTCAACCTCGAGTGGGCAGAGGTGCGCTCGCCCATCACCGGCCTGGCCGGCATCGCGCAGGCACGCGTCGGCACGCTGGTCAACTCGTCGATGGTGCTCACCGTGGTGTCGACGCTCGATCCCATCCGCGCCTCCTACAGCATCAGCGAGCGGCAGTACTTGCAATTCGCCGACATCCTCAACCACGTCAACGAGCCGCAATACGCCAACCGCCGCTACCTGGAGCTGGTCCTCGTCAACGGCAAGGTGCACCCGCACGGGGCCCGCCGCGTCGTCGTCAATCGCCAGATCGATCCGACCACCGGCACCTTGCTCGTGCAGGTGCTCTTCCCCAACCCCGACAACATCCTGCGCCCCGGCATGTTCTCCAAGGTGCGGCTGCACACCGGGCGTCAGGAGAACGCGGTCATGGTGCCGGAGGCGGCGGTGCAGCAGCTGCAAGGCCAGGCGCGCGTGGCGCTCGTCGACGCCCAGAGCCGCGTGCAGTTTCGCACCATCGCGGTCGGCCGTCTCATCGATCACGACTACGTCGTCGAAAAGGGCCTGGTGCCGGGCGAGCGCATCATCGTCGAGGGGCTGCAGAACGCGCAGCCGGGCGGCAAGGTGACGGTGCAGGAGCGGCAGCCCAAGCAGGCCGAGCGCTGATGGCCGCGTTCTTCATTCGCCGGCCGATCGTCGCCATCGTCCTCTCGATCGTCCTCGTCATCACCGGCCTCGTCATGATGCGCACGCTGCCGATCGCCAAGTTTCCCGACATCGTGCCGCCGCAGGTGCTCGTCAGCGCCACCTATACCGGCGCCGACGCCATCACCGTCGAGCAATCGGTGGCGACGCCGATCGAGCAGCAGGTCAACGGCGTCGACCGCATGATCTACATGCAGTCGATCAACGCCAACGACGGGACGACCACGCTTCGGGTCTCGTTCGAGGTCGGCATGAACCCCGACACCGCGCAGGTGCTGGTGCAAAACCGCGTCGCGCAGGCGACCCCGCGACTGCCCTTGTCGGTGGCGACCTACGGCTTGACGACGCGCAAGGTCTTCGCCTCGCCGCTGCTCGTCTTCGCGCTCTATTCGCCCCAGGGCAGCTACGACAATCGCTTCCTCGCCAACTACGCCACCATCAACCTGACCGACCAGCTCTTGCGCATCAGCGGGGTCGGCGACGTACGCGTCTTCGGCTCGTCCGACTACGCCATGCGCATCTGGGTCAACCCCGAGCTCCTGGCGACGCTCGGGCTCACCGTCGCCGACCTCCAGCGCGCGGTGCAGCGCCAGAGCACGGTCAACCCGGCCGGCCAGCTCGGCGCCGCGCCGGTGCCGCCCGGCCAGGTGTTCACCTACACCATCCGCGCGCGCGGGCGCATGACGACCCCCGAGGAGTTCGGCGACGTCATCGTGCGCGCCAATCCCGACGGCTCGTACGTGCGGCTGCGCGACGTCGCGCGCGTCGAGCTGGGCACCGAGAGCTACAGCCAGATCGGCCGCTTCGGCGGCAAGAACTCCGCCGTCATCGCCGCCTACCAGCTGCCCGGCTCCAACTCGCTCGAGGTCGCCGCCAAGGTCAAGCGGGTCATGGAGGCCTCGCGCAGCATCTTTCCGCCCGACATCGCCTACGCCACCGCGATCGACTCGACGGCGCCGGTGCAGGAGGGCATCCGCGAAATCGTCATCACGCTCGTCGAGGCGCTGGCGCTGGTCATGCTCGTCGTCTACCTCTTCTTGCAGAGCTGGCGCGCCACGCTCATCCCGCTCTTGACGGTGCCGGTCTCGCTCATCGGCGCCTTCATCCTGTTTCCACTGTTCGGCTTCTCGATCAACACGCTGTCGCTCTTCGGCCTGGTCCTCGCCATCGGCCTCGTCGTCGATGACGCCATCGTCGTGGTCGAGGCGGTGCAGCACCACATCGAGGAGGGCATGAGCCCGCGCGACGCGTCGCTGCAGGCGATGCGCGAGGTCTCGGCGCCGGTCATCGCCATCGCGCTCGTGCTCTCGGCGGTGTTCGTGCCGGTGGCGTTCGTCGTCGGCATCAAGGGGCGGCTCTTTCAGCAGTTCGCGCTCACCATCGCCATCTCGGTCGTCATCTCGGCGTTCAACGCGCTCAGCCTGAGCCCGGCGTTGAGCGCGATGCTGCTCAAGCCCGCTCGCAAGCGGCGGCGCGGCCCGCTCAGCGCGTTCTTCAGCCGCTTCAATCGCGCCTTCGGCTGGACCACCGACCACTACATCGGCTGGACCGGGATCCTCGTGCGCAGGAGCGTCATCGGCCTGGCGCTCCTCGCCGTGTTCGGCGCCGGCGCGTTCCTGACCGGCAAGCGGCTGCCCGCGAGCTTCGTGCCCGAGGAGGATCAGGGCTTCCTCTACGGCAACGTCCAGCTGCCCGACGCCTCGTCGGTGCAGCGCACCGACGCCGCCATGCGCAAGGTCGAAGCGGTCTTGTCGCGCGTCGACGGCATCGCCGCCTACACGACCGTCTCCGGGTTCAGCATCCTCACCCAGACCTCGTCGACGAACACCGGCCTGCTCTTCATCGCCTTGAAACCGTGGAGCGAGCGCAAGGGGCGCGCGCTCTCGGTCTTCGGCATCGTCGAGCGGCTCAATCGCGAGCTGGCGGCCATCCCCGAGGCGCGCGCCTTCGCCTTTTTGCCGCCGGCCATCCTCGGCATCGGCAGCTCCGGCGGATTCGACGCCATGCTCGAGGATCGCAGCGGCATGAGCATCCAGGAGTTGGCGCGCAACGTCGACAAGTTCATGGCCGCGGCACGCAAACGTCCCGAGCTGACGCGCCTCAACAACGCCCTGCGCGCGACGGTCCCGCAGATGTTCGTCCGCGTCGACGAGCCCAAGGCGCTCAAGCAGGGTGTCGACCTCGGCGAGCTCTACACCACGCTGAGCGCCTTCATGGGCGGCGCCTACATCAACGACTTCAACCGATTCGGCCGGCAGTGGCGCGTCTACGTCGAGGCCGAGGGGCAGTTCCGCACCCGACCCGAGGAGATCGCCCGCTTCTACGTGCGCAACGCGCTCAACCAGATGGTGCCGCTCTCGACGCTGGTGACGCTCGAGCCGACCAACGGCCCCGAGTTCACGACGCGCTACAACCTCTACCGCTCGGCCGAGATCACCGGTTCGGCGGCTCCCGGCTACACCTCGGGTGAGGCCACCGACGCGCTGGCAGCGGTGGCGGCGGAGACGCTGCCGAAGGAGATGACGCTCGACTGGTCCGGCATGTCGTATCAGGAGCGCCGGGCGGGCGGGGTCGGCGGCGTGCTGGCGCTCTCGATCCTCCTCGTGTTTCTGATTCTGGCCGCGCTCTACGAGAGCTGGTCCTTGCCGTTCAGCGTGCTCTTGTCGACGCCGGTGGCGCTGTTCGGCGCGCTCTTCGGCCTCTTCTTGCGGGCGATGGCGTTCGACGTCTACGCGCAGATCGGGCTCATCATGCTCGTCGGGCTGGCCGCCAAGAACGCCATCTTGATCGTCGAGTTCGCGCGCGAGCAGCTCGAGTCGGGGCACACCGACAGCGTCATCGAGGCGGCGCTCGCGGGCGCGCGCCTGCGCCTGCGGCCCATCTTGATGACGTCGTTCGCCTTCATCCTCGGCATGCTGCCCTTGTGGAGCGCCACCGGGGCGGGCGGCGTGTCGCGGCAAGAGCTCGGTACCGCCGTCATCGTCGGGCTCTTCACCGCCACGCTGTTCGGCGTGTTCATCGTCCCGGTGCTCTTCGTCGTCGTCGAGCGCATCGTGCGACGGCCGAAGCGTGCGCGCGCGGCCGCGCCCGACCGGGGCGCCGCTCACGGTGTCGATCATGGCGCGGAGCAGCCGCAGTGAAGAAGGCGCTCGCGTTCCTGGCGCTCCTCGTCGCTGGCTGCGCGTTGGGACCCAACTACAAGCGTCCGTGGGTCCCGATGACGGCGACGTTCCGCGGCCAGCCGACTGCCGAGGCGGCGTCGTTCGCCGACCTGCCGTGGTGGGAGGTGTTCCGCGACCGCGAGCTGGCCATCCTTTTGCGCGAGGCGCTCGCCAACAGCTACGACCTCAAGGACGCGATCGCGCGCGTCGCGGTGGCGCGGCAGAACGCGCGCATCAGCACCGACGCGCTCCTACCGTCGATCAGCGTCGACGGCGGGCCCTCGTACCAGCAGGTCTTCTCGCCGTTCACCGGGCTGCCGGGCGTACCCGGCGGTAATTTTCGCTACTCCGCGTACGTCGCCGAGGCGCGGCTCTCGTGGGAGCTCGACCTGTGGGGCCGGCTGCGGCGGCTGCGTCAGTCGGCCTTCGCCGACTTCCTGGCGAGCGAGGACAACCGGCGCGGCGTGATCGTCTCGCTCATCGGCGACGTCGCGCAGGGCTACTTCAACCTGCAGTCGCTCGACCTGCAGCTCGAGGTCGCGCGCCGCACCGTGGTCTCGCGAGGGCAGACGCTCGACCTCTTCGTCAAGCGCGAGGTCGGTGGCGTCGGCGATCACCTCGAGACCTCGTCGCAACAGGCCAGCCTCGCGCAGGCGCAGGGGACGGTGCCCAATCTGGAGCGGCAGATCGCCCAGGCGGAGAACCAGCTGTCGGTGCTCATCGGCCGCCCGCCGGGCAGCATCGCGCGCACGCGCCAATTCCTGCCGGCCGCGGCACCGCCGCCGCAACCGCTCGGCCTTCCCGGTGCGCTGCTCGAGCGTCGCCCCGACGTGCGCTCCGCCGAGGCGCGCATGATCTCGGCCAACGCCCAGGTCGGCGCGGCCTTCGCGGCGCTGTTTCCGTCGCTGACCGTGACCGCCAACGGCGGCGTCGAGAGCGCGAGCCTGGTCACCCTGTTCACCACCGGCGCCCTGACGTTCGGGGTCGGCCTGGTCGTCAACTGGCTCGCGCCGCTCTTCAACGGTGCCGCCAACGCGCATCGCTATCGCGCGCAACAGGCCGGCTTCGACGTGGCGGTCGCCGACTACCGGCGCACGGTGCTCGGGGCGCTCGGCGACGTCGCCAACGCCCAGGTGCAGATCAAGAAGCTCGGCGAGGTGCGCGTGGCGCTCGAGGCCGAGGTCGCCGCGCGCATCGAGAGCGTCCGGCTGGCCAAGGTGCGCTTTGGCAACGGCGTGGCCAGCTACCTCGACGTGGTGCAGGCCGAGCAGAACCTGTTCGGCTCCGAGCTGTCGCTGGCGCAGACCATCGGCGCGCAGTTCGTGGGCTGGACCCAGCTCTACCGCGCGCTCGGTGGCGGCTGGGAGCTGCCTGCCCCCGCGCCGGCCGCCGCGCGCGATCGCGAGTCACGCGCCGGCAGATAATTGGCGTGGACGGTGCGAGATCGCCGGAAACGTCGCGATCCCGCCCGCCCACGATCGGAAACATACGCTCGCCGCCCGTCGCGGCCACCACGCGGCCCACAATACCGGCGTCACCGGACGAGCAGCGACACGGCGTCGTGCGCGTCGGAGCGGGTGACGGCCGCCGCCCGCGCCACGCTTCCTGCGCCGCGGTCGGCGTGCCTAGGGGACCCGCGGCGCACACGAATACGGACGAGCGTCGACTACGCGCGCGCGCCGTCGCCCGCACCTTCGCAAAAGGAGGTCGCTGCGTATGCACATCGACTCGGTGCTCTGTCCCGTTCGCCCCCGCTCGGACGCGGCGATGGTGGTGACCCATCCGGGCTACCTGAGCGTGGCGCTCGCCTCGTTCGTCCTGATGCTCGCGAGCGGCGCCATCCTGGCGTTCTTGTGGCTCCTCTTTTGCGCAGGCCCGCTGCCGCGCGCGCTCGCGCGCTTGCCGCCCTTGCAGCGCCGCCTGGCGCGCCGTCGGGTGGCGGTCGAGCAGGCGCGTTGGGTGGCCCAGCTCGACGACGAGCAGCGCAACGAGCTCACGGAGCTGAACCGGCTCGTCGACCAGGTCCGGGTCGCGGCCCCGCGGCGGGCGGCCGTCCTCGACCGGCTGCTGCAGGACGGCTACGTACGGCAGTGCGTCCTCGGCAACGAGACGCGCATGATGATCGGCACGACCCGGCTCGGCATGGCCGGCGACGACGACATCGCGCGGCGACATCGCGCGGCGCGCGCGCGCTCGGATCAGCAGCTCCAGCGGCTCGTCGGGCGGCGGCGCGCGCTGGCCGGGCTCATCCGCCTCGCCTACGAGGAGACGCTGCGCGAGGCCGTCGCCGGTGAGGAGCAGCGCCTGTGGAGCCTGCTCGACGACGACGCGAGCGATCTGTTCGAATCGCTCGAGTGCCTCGGCGAGGCTCAGGAGTCCGACCAGCTGACGGCGCGAGTGGCCGACGCCACCGGCACTCGTGACTGAGCCGTGTCCGGGCTTCAGCGCATGACCGTCAAGCGTCTTCTGTCCGTCGAGCTGCTGGTGCTCGCCGGATACGAGATGGCCGAGGCGTCGATGTTGGACGCGGTCGTCGTATCGCGCCTGCGCCGGATGCGCATGAAGCGCCTCGGCACGGTGTCCGAGCTGGTGGCGCTCGTCGACGGCTCGGTCTGCGACGACCCCGGGCGGCCCGGTCGCGCGACCAGCCAGGACACCGCGCTCGCGCTCTTGCGCCGCGCCGAGGAGCGCGCGGCGTCGACGTATGCCGCGACGCTATCGGCAGGCAGGATGAGCGCCCAGCGCGAGGCGTTCGCGCTGCGCATCGCCGACGCCCAGCGCGCCATCGACTGGTTCGACCGTCTGGCTGTGTCGATCGGTGTCGCGCCGCTGGCCTGATCCGCAATACGGCCGACGGCGGATGGCAGCGCGCGCGGCCGTGCAGAGATGATCTTCGCGCGCGACCGCTCGTTCGCCGGCGCTGGACGCCGACGAACGGGCGGCGCGCCGCGAACGGTCGAGGTAAGCTGCCGGTCGACTTGACCGACCCACGCTATCTGCCCGCGCCACGCACGCCCGAATTGGGCGACGAATTCTTCGACGTCGTCGAGCCGGCGCGCTTTCCGCGCCACACGCTGCGCTTCCGCAATCAGCGCTGGGCCGAGCGCCTCGGGCTGGGCGCGCTCGGCGACGACCAGTGGGTCGATCACTTCGCCCGCTTCCGGCCGCTGCCGGACAACCTGCCGCGGCCGCTCGCGCTGCGCTATCACGGCCATCAGTTCGGCAGCTACAACCCGCACCTCGGTGACGGGCGCGGCTTCCTCTTCGCGCAGCTCTCGGATCCGGTCGACGGTCGCCTGCTCGACCTCGCGACCAAGGGCTCCGGCAAGACACCCTGGTCGCGCACCGCCGACGGACGGCTCACGCTCAAGGGCGGCGTGCGCGAGATCCTCGCCACCGAGATGCTGGAGGCGCTCGGGGTCTACACCTCGAAGAGCTTCAGCCTCGTCGAGACCGGCGAGGCGCTCGTGCGCGGCGACGAGCCGTCGCCCACGCGCAGCTCGGTCCTCGTGCGCCTGAGCCACAGCCACGTCCGCTTCGGCACCTTTCAGCGCCTCGCCTACCAGGGCGACGTCGGCGCGCTCTCCCGCCTGTGCGACTTCACGCTCGCCAACTATTTTCCCGAGCTCTCCGACGGCGCCGGTCCGGCGCGCCTCTTCGAGGAGATCTGCCGGCGCTCCGCGACGCTGTGCGCCTCGTGGATGGCGGCCGGCTTCGTGCACGGGGTCCTCAACACCGACAACATGAACGTCACCGGCGAGAGCTTCGACTACGGACCGTGGCGCTTCTTGCCGCACCTCGACCCCAGCTTCACCGCCGCCTACTTCGACGACTCGCGCCTCTACGCCTACGGCCGCCAGCCGGCGATCGTGCGCTGGAACCTCGAGCGGCTCGCCGAGGCGCTGGCGCCACTGGTGCCGCGCCCGCAGAGCGATCGAGCGCTCGTCGAGCTCGAAGCGCGCTACCTCGCCGAGCGCAGCGCCCGCTTCCTCGCGCGGCTCGGAATCGAGCAGCGCGGCGCCGTCCCCGACCTTCTCTTGTCGGGCCAGCTGGACTGCTTCCTCGAGCGCAGCCGCATCCCGTTCGATCGCTTCTTCTTCGACTGGTACGGCGGCGAGCGCGCCAGCGAACGCGCGCTCGCCGGACCGCACGGCGCCGCATATGCCGCGGAGGATTTCTCGTCGCTACGCGCGCTCTTCGCCGGGCGTCTGCCGACGCGGCCCGAGGCGCTGGCCGACGCGTACTTTCAGGGCGCGGGGCCGACGACGATGCAGATCGAAGAGGTGGAGCGGGTGTGGAGCGCCATCGCCGAGCGCGACGACTGGGGCCCCCTCGACGAGAAGATCGCCGAGGTGCGGGCGCTGGGCGCGCTGTACGGAGTGGCGATGTGAGCGGGAGCCCTACGCCGTCTTCGTCTGCAGGCTGTCGACGGCGTGAACGGCCGGCGCGGCGCCCTTCATCAGGTGCGCGATGGCGCTGTAGACCAGCCGCTGGCTCGCGACCATGTTGAGCCCGGTGAACGCCGGCGACGTGACGACCAGCGCGTAGTGGCCGTTGCCGCCGGTGACCTCGCAGCGCGCGTCCTTGATCGCGCCTTCGACGGCGCCGCGGATGGCCGCCAGGATGTCCCCCTGAAAATCGGTCGGGTGTGAGGACATGGCTAGTAGCGGGGGACCGACGGGTCGACGGTCTGCGACCAGGCGTCGAGGCCGCCTTCGAGGTTGTAGACGGTCTTGAAGCCCTGCTTCAAGAAGTGCTCCGCCGCCGCCTGGCTGCGCCCGCCGTGGTGGCAATGGAAGACGATCGGCGTCGAGCGATCGAGACCGAGCAGGTAGGTCTGCGCGGGCTGATCGAGCAGCCGCGCCCCCGCCAGGGACGCGATGGCGTGCTCCTCCGGCGTGCGCACGTCGAAGAGCTCGACCTTGTCGCCCGCGTCGAGCATCGCCTTGAGCGCCTTCGGCGTCAGCGGCTTGACCTTCACCGGCTCGTTCGGGTTGGTGATCTTGAACCCCGAGCCGTCGGGGCCCTCGATGAAATCGATGACCGTGCCGTCGAGGCGGCGGGCGCTCTCGGGCGCGACATGAATGGCGCGTCCCTGCGAGGTGACGATCAGATCGCCGGGCAGCTTGTCGGCGAAGAGGAGATCGTACTGGAACTGCGCGTTGGCCTCGATGCGCAGGACGTGGCTGCCGGCGTCGGCGGCGGCGGCTTCGAAGGCGCGGGCGGCCGACGGCGTGAGCGTCAGCTTCGGCGGCTCCACCTTTTGCGCCTCGGCGCCGAGCAGCTTGGCCAGCTCGCCGCTGGCGTGCAGCGTCTTGATGATGTCGCAGCCGCCGACGAACTCGCCGTCGACGTAGAGCTGCGGAATGGTCGGCCACTGCGAAAACTCTTTGATGCCTTCGCGGATGGCGGGCTCGGCGAGCACATTGACGGTTTCGTACTTGGGGCCGAGCTGATTCAAAATCGAGATCACCGTCGCGGAAAAGCCGCACTGGGGAAAGCTGCGATTCCCCTTCATGAACAACACGACTTTGTTGTTCTTCACGGTGGTCTCGATCTGCGTGCGCGTCTGGTCGTTCATGGATGTGAGCCTCTGTCCCTTTTGCGTCGGGCGGTCCTCGTTGTATGCGGTCCCGGCTCCATGTTCAAGGCGCTGCGCAAAATCGTGCCACGCCCGCTGAGCCAGGACGCTCGCGCGTCGTCTCAAAGAAGTTTGATTCTATCGAGGCGAGCCGCCTCGCCCGAGCGGCGAAACGCCCTGGAGACTGGCGCCCCGTTGCGCGCAAACTGCGAGTCGCAGTCGGCGTGGGAGCGAGGAATCGCGCCTCGTTCCAGCGCGGATCATGACGCGCGCGTGGTCGGCGCGCTCGTTGCACCCGCGGTGGCGATGACTTTCGCACGCACTGCCCTCTGCCTCGGTATCGCTGTCGCGGTCGGTGTGACCGGATGCACGCGCTCGAACGGCTCGCCCAATGACGGCACCGGCGGTCCGGGTGGCAGCGGTGGCGGCGACGGCACCGGCACCGGCGGCAACGGCGCGGGTGGCGGCGGTGGAACCGGCGGCGGCGGCACGGGCGGAAGCGGCGGCGGCGGCAGTGGTGGTAGCGGTGGCGGCGGCAGCGGCGGTGGCGGTGGCGGCGACGGTGGCCCGATCACGCCGGCCGCGTGCAGCGGCAAGATGGCTCAGCCGCTCAACGGCTCCTGGACCCTGCACGTCGGCACCCTCGATCGCACCGTCGAGGTGCACGTGCCGAAGTCCTACGACCCCACCAAGCCGACGCCCTTCGTCATCAACTTTCACGGCTACACCTCGAACGGCATGCAGCAGGCAGCGGTCTCCAACATGTCGGCCAAGGCTGATGCCGCCAACTTCGTCGTCGTCTATCCCGAGGGCACCGGCTCGCCGACGGGATTCAACGCCGGCGGCTGCTGCGGACCGGCGGCGCAGAACATGGTCGACGACATCGGGCTGACCCGCGCCATCATCACCGAGGCCGGCAGCCGCCTCTGCCTCGACGGCAAGCGGGTCTACGTGACCGGCTTCTCCAACGGCGGCTTCATGTCGCATCTCATCGCCTGCGAGATGAGCGACCTGGTCGCCGCCATCGCGCCGGTCTCGGGCATCCTCGGGATCGCCCCCGCGAGCTGCAAGCCGGCGCGCGCCATCTCGGTCATCGACTTTCACGGCACGTCCGACATGACCGTCCCCTACGCGGGCGATGCGACGAACGGCTGGCCGTCGGTGCAGGACACCTTCACCGGCTGGGCGACGCGCAACGGCTGCAAGGACGCGATGCCGGCGCAGACCTATCAGAAGGGCGATTCGACCTGCTTGACTTATTCGCACTGCACGGCCGGCGCCGAGGTCACGTTGTGCACCATCACCAGCGGCGGGCACGCCTGGCCGGGCAGCCCGGTGGCGCTGCCGGGGACCACGCAGAACCTGTCGGCGACCGATGCGATGTGGACCTTCTTCCAGGCGCATCCGATTCCGTAGTCGCAGCCATTCCGTCGTCGCTTCATCGGGTACAGTGGCGGCCATGAGCAACGATGAGCTCGACCTGGCTCGCCGCGTCGACGCCGCCCAATCGATCCTCGCCACTGCCGCCGCCGACGAGGCACGCCGGCTCGAGCAGGCGCTCGCAGTCTGCAACCGCCGGTTCGCCGCGTCGATGGCGCGGCTCGATCCGGCGTCGCGCGCGAGCGCTGTCGACGCCGCCGGTGGCACCGTCATCTTCGCCGGCGCCGGCAGCCCGGTGACGCAAGGGCTGGCGATGGGGCTGCGCGGTCCGGTCACGGCGGCGGACCTCGACCTCGTCGAGGCGCAGCTCTGCCCCGACGGAAGCGGCGCGCGCCAGCTCGAGCTCTGCCCCTTCGCCGACGCGACCCTGCCGGCGGAGCTGGCGCGTCGCGGCTACCGGGTCCACGAGTGGCAGCTGGTCTGGACCCGCCGCGTGCCCGAGACGGCGCTGGCGCCGCCGCCGCCCGAGCTGCGCATCGCGCGCGTGCGACCGGGCGAAGAGGAGCTGTTCTTGCGCGTCATCATGTCGGGCTTCCTCGAGACCGAGGAGGTGCCCGAAGAGGTGGTCGCGATGATGCGGCCGGTCGCGTTTGCGGAGCAGCACGAGCTCTACCTGGCCTGGCTGGGCGACGAAGCCATCGGCGGCGCGACGCTGGCCTGGACCGACGGCGTCGCCTTCATCAGCGGCAGCGGCGTGCGGCCCGCGTTCCGTCGCCGCGGCAGCCAGGGCGCGCTCATTCGCGCGCGTCTCGATCGCGCGCGGGAGCTCGGCTGCGATCTCGCCTGCTCGAACACGCTTCCGGGGACCTCGTCGCGCCGCAACATGGAGCGACACGGCTTCTCGGTCGCCTATCCCAAGCTGGTGATGCTCCGCGACGGCGCTACTCGGACGAGCTGACGTGGTGGCGCTGGCTGCGGTTGACGTAGACGGTCTTGGCGTTCATGAACTCGCGCATGCCGACGACGCTCAGCTCGCGGCCGTAGCCCGACCGCTTGACCCCGCCGAACGGCAGTCGCGGATCCGACGCCACCATGGCGTTGACGAACGTCTGTCCCGCCACGATCTCGTCGACGAAGCGACGCTCCTCGCCGCGATCGTTGGTCCACACGCTCGAGCCGAGCCCATAGGGCGTGGCGTTGGCCAGCGCGATCGCGTGCGCGACATCCTCGGCCACGAAGAGCGGCGCCACCGGCCCGAAGAGCTCCTCGGTGGCCGCCGGCGCCCCCTCCGGCACGTCGGCCAGCACGGTGGCTGGGAAGAAGAAGCCGCGCCCGTCGATGCGGCGCCCGCCCGCCAGTAGCCGCGCACCGGCGGCCACACTCTGCTGCACCTGCTTCTCCAGGTTGTCGCGGACGTCGGCCGTCGCGAGCGGGCCGAGATCGGTGTTCTCGTGCAGCGGATCCCCGACGCGCAGCCGCTCGATGGCGGCGACGAAGCGCTCCTCGAACGCGCGATAGACGTCGCGGTGCACGATGAAGCGCTTGGCGGCGATACACGACTGCCCGTTGTTGATGGTGCGCGCCGTCACCGCGACCCGCACCGCCGCGTCGACATCCGCCGACGGCATGACGACGAACGGATCCGAGCCGCCGAGCTCCAGCACCGTCTTCTTGAGCGCCTGCCCCGCGGCGGTCGCCACCGCCACGCCCGCCCCTTCGGAGCCGGTCAGCGTCACCGCGGCGACGCGCTCGTCGGCGATGATGCGCCCCACGCGCCGCGACCCGACGAGGAGCGTGCGAAACATGCCCTCGGCGAACCCGGCGCGCCTGATCACGTCCTCGATGGCGAGCGCACAGCGCGACACGTTCGAGGCGTGCTTGAGCAGCGCCACGTTGCCGGCCAGGAGCGCCGGCGCGGCGAAGCGGAACAGCTGCCAGTAGGGGAAGTTCCACGGCATGATCGCCAGCACCGGACCGAGCGGGAGGTGGCGCACGTAGCTCTCGGTCGCTTCGGACGCGAGCGGCTCGTCGGCCAGATAGACCGTGGCGTGGTCCGCATAGTGGCGGCAGGTGAGCGCGCACTTCTCGACTTCGGCGATGGCCGCGCGCAGGGGCTTGCCCATCTCGGTGACCGCGATGCGCGCCAGCTTCACCTTTTCCTCCTCGAGGAGGCGCGCCGCCGCCGCCAGACAGCGGCTGCGGTCGTCGACGCTGCCGGCGCGACGCTCGCGAAACGCGCGCGCGGCCGACGCCAGCGCCGCGTCGATGGCGGCGTCGTCGAGCTCTTCGAACGTCTCGATGGTCTCGCCCGTGGTCGGGTTGATGCTGGTGAGCGACATGTCTCTTCTCCGAATGGGCGAATGGGCTGCGCGCCGTCGTGGCGAATGGTAGCGCGGGTCCGCGCGCGCGTCGCTACAGCCAGGGCAGTACGAGGTAGCCCTTGTGCACGAAGCGCCACTCGACCCAGTCGTTGTCCCGGAGGCCGAGCGCGCTGAAGACGGGGTCGGAGAGATCGATGCCGGCGCGGTTCGAGGGCGCGCGAAAGTGGCCCTGGTTACGCTCGGCGGCGGGGCGCCGGTCGTTCGTCCAATAGGCGTCGTCGATGTTCCACGGGCCGACGTCGAGCACCGGCACCACGACGGCGCGCTGCCGATAGCGCACCTCGACGTGCTTACCGAGCGCGGCCGGGTGGGGCAGCGCGACGAACCGCGAGTCGGAGGTGATGCGCAGGCCGGTGGCGGTCTTCTTGCCCACCTCGCCTTCGCGCGTGGCGTACACCCGCTGCCACGGGCTCGGCTCGAGCGCGCCGCGGATCGTCATCGTCGCCAGGATCGCAACGGCGACGGCGAGCAGCAGCGTCACGGCGCCCGGCCGCCGCCGCGCCCACTTGCGAATCCTCTTGACCGTACGTCCCCGAATCGGCGCTCGCTCCCGAGCCGAAATGTAGCAGGGTCGACCGGGAGACGTACGATCTCAGGCGCGCTCGAGCGGCGCCTGGCGAGGCTTCCGTCAGTAGGCCGCGGGCCAGTGGCCCTTGGAGCCGTCGGTGCCGGCGCGCACGATGCGCGCGGCGACGAGGTTGGCGTCGCTCGAGTAGACGGGCGAGATGCCGCCTTCGATGCGATCGCGCGAGTAATAGCCGACCTTGCCGTCTTGATACACGACGACGGTGCGCAGTCGTGTCATCGGTCCGGTCTTCCGTCTTGCCATGGGTACGCTCCTTGGGTGGATGTAGCTGGTGGAAAATCGCGGTGGCGCGCTAGGACGGGCTGGGGCTGCCGTGCTCGTCGAGCCAGCGCAAGAGCTCGCGGATGCTGCCGGTGGCTAGCGCGATGCAGCTATCGGCGCCGCCGTAATACATGTTGATGGTGTCGCCGTCGGGCCCGAGCGTGTAGCCGCAGGGGAAGGCGACGTTGCCGACGTCGCCCGATCGCTCGTAGCTGGCTTCGGGCCCGAAGATCCAGGAGTCGCCGCGCAGGAGGCAGACCTCGGGCTTGTCGATCGCGAAGAGCGCGACGCCGAGGCGATAGAGACAGCCGGCGGCGGTGTGGCGTACGCCGTGATACAGCATCAACCAGCCGCGCGGGGTCTCGATGAGCGGCGGCGACAGGCCGACCTTGTTGGCGTCCCACCAGGAGCCCTTGCGCGCCTGCAACATCAGCTTGTGGCTGCCCCAGTTGCGCAGATCGGGCGAGTACGAGATCCAGACGTGCGCGCCCGAGTCGGTCACCGGCCGATGGATGAGCGCGAAGCTGCCGTCGATGCGATGCGGCAGGAGCGCCGCGTCCTTGTCGTCGGGCTGCATGATGAGCCCCTTGCGCTCGAACGTGCGGAAGTCGGTGGTGAGGGCGAGCGCGACCCCGGGGCCGCCGCGCGAGAACGCGGTATAGGCGACCGCGTATTTACCCAGCTCGTCGACGTAGGTGATGCGCGGATCTTCGATGCCCCACAGCTCTTCGGGATGATTCTCGACGTCCGGGCTCAGCGTCGGCCGCTCGTCGATGATCCAGCCGTCGACGCCGTTGGCCGAGCGCGCCGCGCACAGGTGCGAGTGGCCGCGCCGGTCCTCGACGCGGCAGAGCAGAAGCGTCGTGCCGTCGGCGAGCTTGGTCGCCGCCGCGTTGAAGACGCTGTGCGCCGGATAGGGCCAGTCTTCCGCCGTCAGGATCGGATTCTTTTCGTGCCGGTGAAACAGGACCTCGTATCCGCGCGTCTTGCCGTTGTGGCTCATGAGCGTTTCGCCTCTGTGAAGTCGATCGCGTCGGCGCGATCTGCCGCTCGCATATCGGCGAGCGCGAGGAGAAACGAGAGCGTCGATTCCGCTCCCTGGTTTTCGTTGACGCGATCGACGTGAAGCCCATCGCGGCAGCCTCCGGTGGCCGGATCGTAGAGCGACTGGTGCAAGACGTTGTCGCCGACGAACCAGTTGAATGCGACGCGCGCGCGGTCGCGCCAGCGCCGGTCCTTGGTGATGCGGTGCGCCTCGAGCGCCGCCGAGACCATGGCGCACGCCTCCACCGGCTGCTGATCGAAACGGGCCGGCGGCTTGCCGCGACGGTAGAAGCCGTTCGATCCGATGGCCGAGAAGTTTCCTTCGGGCGACGACTGAATCGAGAAGAGCCAGTCGAGCGAGCGCAGGCCGACGGAGGTCATGGTCTCGTTTTCCATCCGCGAGCCCGACACCAGGAGCGCCTGCGACAGCCGCGCGTTGCAGTAGGTGACCGAGTCCTCGAACCACGGCCACTCGGAGCCGCTGGAGCGCTGATGCAGATCGAGCAGCCGCTCCGCCATGGTCTTGCGCACCGACTGAACCGCGCGATCGCCCTGGAAGGCGCGCAGGTACTCGTCGACGCCGAGGAGCGCGAAGGCCCAGGCGCGCGGGCTCTTGAACGCCGCCAGCGCCGGCAGCGCCGCCTGAAACAGATTGCCGCCGAGGCTGTGGCGGCCCGGATGCACCGAGCGCCCGACGACGGTTCCGAGCGCCCACAGCGCGCGGCCGTGGCTGTCTTCGGAGCCGCACTCCTCGGTCCAGCGCCGTCCGTAGGTCATGAAGTTGCGGAAGCGGCCGATGCTCTTGGAATAGGCGTGGCTGACGAAGGCCAGGTAGCGCGCCGACAGGAGGCGCACGGCCTCGACGTCCTCGGTGCCCGCCTCTTCGACCAGCGTCGTCAACAGCAGCGCGCGCGCGTTGTCGTCGAGGCAGTAGCCGTCGTCGTAACGCGGAACCGTGAAGGTCGCGTGCTGCAGGACCCCGGTGTCGTCGGTGAGCATGCGCAGATGCTGGAGCGTGAAGGGCGGCAGCTCGAGCGGTCGCCGCGCCAGCGTCTTGGCCTGGAACACCGTGCGCCGGCGCTGCTCATGCTCGACGTGGGCGCGCTCGAAGCTCTCGAGGTAGGTGCGCGCCACGGCTGGCCAGCGCATGTTGCTCCCGTACGCCGCCGCGCGCTGGCACATCGCCAGGCGCGCGGGCTCGTCGGCGAGCAGGCCGTCGACGGCGCTGGCGATGGCGGGCGGATCGCGCCACGGCACCAGGAGGCCGCGCCCGTCGGCGAGCAGCTCGCTCGCGTACCAGTAGGGCGTCGAGATGACCGCCTTACCCGACCCGACGGCGTAGGCGAGCGTGCCCGAGGTGATCTGCTCGGGCTTGAGGTAGGGCGTGATGTAGATGTCCGCCGCCGAGAGGAACTCGGTCAGCTCGTTCTGGCTGACGAAGCGGTTGTGGAAGATCATGTTGCCGTCGACGCCGAGCTTGAGCGCGCGCGCTTCCAGCATGAGGCGATAGGTCTCGCCGCTGCGCTCCTTGATGTGCGGATGGGTCGCGCCGAGGACGATGTAGACGGTCTCGGGATGGCGCTGGAGGATCGCGGGCAGCGCGTCGATGACGTACTCGATGCCCTTGTCGGGAGAGAGCAGCCCGAAGGTGAGCAGCACCGACTTGCCGTCGACGCCGAGCTGATGCTTGCTGCGGCCGCCGGCCGGCACCGCGGGGATGCCGTGCGGGATCAGATCGATCTTGCTGGCCGGCACGCCATGCACGGTCTCGAGGAGCGTGCGCCCCTGGGCGCTCATCACCACCAGCCGCTCCGAGAGCTGCGTGAGCTCGTCCATGACCGCGCGCTGCTGCGAGTTCGGCTCGGCGAGGATGGTGTGCAGCGTGGTCACGATAGGCATGCGCAGCTCGCGCAGGAGCGCCAGGAGATGGCTGCCCGCCTTGCCGCCGAAGATGCCGTACTCGTGCTGCAGGCACAGGACGTCGACGCGATTGACGTTGAGGTAGTCGGCGGCGCGGCGATAGGAGTCGAGGTCGCTCTCGCCAATCTCGAAGCGCACGCGCGACGGATAGGCGTGGCGCCGTCCGGCGTCGTTCATCGCCAGGACGAAGCAATCGACGCCGGGAAACTCGGCGGCGATGCTGTCGCTCAGGTGGGTGGTAAAAGTGGCGATGCCGCACTGCCTGGGCATGTGATTACCCAGCATCGCAACGGTACGGATGACGCTCGTTGCGCCGATGTGGTCGATGACAGTCTCCGATCGGGCGCGCGAAGTTTTGCGATGCGCCCGACCGCCACGCCCGGCGATTGACCGATGAACCAGGGTTACAGTACGCGCCTTAGAGTGCTGCGGCAACGCAATCGCACTCGTCGAGGGAGCAATCGCCCGTCGCGGCACGATGGTCCGTGCGTGGCACTGCGTAGGTGTCATAGTAAGCACGATGGCCCGCCCTGCAAGCGACGGGGCGGAGGGGCGGAGGAGGCGTGGGATGGGGACCATTGGCGAGGTGATCGGGAAACACCACTCCGAGGTCGTGCAGCTGTGGGCGCAAGCGGCGCAGCATTCGCCGTCTGCCCGCGGGCTCTCGCCGCCGGAGATCGAGAGCACGATGCCGGCCTTTCTGTCGCTCCTCGGCGGCGGCGCGGACGTGCAGCTCACCGAGGTGCAGCACAAGCTCGTCGAGCACCACCTGTCGAGCCGCCTGCGCTCCGGCTTCAACTTGAACGAGATCCTCACCGAGTACGCGTCGCTCGGGCGCTATGTCTTTCAGCTCATGAAGGAGGTGGACCAGCCGCTCGAGGCGAGCGCGCGCATCTCCATCGAGCTGTTGTGGACGGCGATGGAGGTCACCAAGATCTTTCACGAGCAGCTGCTCGAAGACGAGCAGACGTTGAAGCGCTACACGCGGCTCTTGCAGGAGATCGCCAGCGAAGCAGTGGAGCCGAACGGGCAGGCGTTGGCGTCGGAGGGGCGGCTCGAGGCGGTGCTGAAGCTGATCATGGACGCGATGGACGCGCATACCGCGGCGCTCCTGCTCTTCGACGTCAAGACCGACGAGCTCATCATGTCGGCGTCGGCGGGCGACGCGCACGAGACGCTCGCCGCGCACGTGAGCGTCCGCAACCTGGCCACCTACACCGGGCGCGTCGCCTCGCTCGAGGGGGCGGTCACGGCGCTCGACGACGCGGCCACCACCGACCTCGAGATCACCGACGAGCTGCGCGCGAGCGGGATCCACTCGCTCGTTGGCGTGCGCCTGGCCGCGCATCGGCTCTTGCGCGGCGTTCTATACGTCGGCACGCGCGAGAAGCGCGCCTTCACCGCCAGCGAGGAGCGGCGGCTGGAGAGCCTGGGCGAGGCGCTGACGGTGCACCTCGACAACGCGCGCCTCCACGCCGCGTTGCGCCAGAAGATCGATCAGGCGAACGTGGCCGAGAAGCTGCGCGAGCGGTTCGTCTCGGTGCTGATGCATGATCTGCAGGAGCCGCTGCGGGTGGCGCGCGAGCGCACGCGCCACCTCTTCGACGACCGCGGCAGCCCGCACGCCGAGGCGGCGCAGATCGCGCACAGCCTCGATCGCATGCGCCACATGATCGACGACCTGCTCGACACGCACCGGCTCGGCGTCGGCGAGCGGCTGCCGCTCACCATCGCCGAGTGCAACGCGGGCGCCGTCGCCGCCGAGATCGTCGACGAGATGCGGGTCCTGTACGGCGATCGCTTCGTCTTGCAGGCGGAGAAGGTGGTGCGCGGCATGTGGGATCGCGATCAGCTCTATCGCGCCCTGTGGAACCTTCTGACCAACGCGCTCGAGCATGGGCAGAAGGACGCGCCCATCTTCGTCTCGGTCAAGAGCGGCGCGGCGGAGGCGGAGCTGGCCGTGCACAACGCCGGGCGAGCGATCTCTGCCGAGCAGCAGGGGCGGCTGTTCAAACCGTTCGCCCACCCGCGGCTGGCCGAGACCGGGCCCAGCGAGGGGATTGGTCTGGCGCTGGTGTGGGGCTGCGCCGAGGCGCACGGCGGCCGCGTCGAAGTGACGAGCGCCCTGGGACGAGGGACGACGTTCACGCTCTACCTGCCGTGGGACGCGCGGCCGTACGTCGACAGCGCTCCGTAGCGATGTCGAGCGAGGTGGTGCTAGGAAGCGACCGCGGCGGCGGGCGCGCGCGCCAGGATCAGGCGGCGCTCCGCGGCGAGTGAGGCCTCGCCCTCGAGGACGAGCAGGCGCAGGCGGTCCACCAGCTTGCGCACGTCCTCGGGGACCGGCTCGCCGGCGAGCTGAACGACGCTCTCGAGCTGCTGAACCTCGGCGGCGAGCGCGGCCAGCTCGTCCTCGGCGGCGCGGGCGACGATGCGCCGCGCCAAGAGGCGGCGCGCCACCAGCGTGACGATGGCGGCGGCGAGCGGCGCCAGGATGAGCCCGACCAGACCGAGCGCGCTGGTCAGCACCATCGCCGAGGCGACGATGACGAGCGGATTGGCGCGCCGCACCGGAAGCAGGCGCGGCGCCACCCAGATGCGCAACCCGACGACCACGATGAGCCCCACGAGGCCACCCGCGACGGCCGCGGTCGGGCTCGTCGCCAACCCGGCGAGCGTCACGAACGCCACGGCCATGACCGTCCCCGCGAACGGGATGAGCAGCGACAGCGCGGCGGCCGCGGCCGCGAGCGCCCAGGCGTCGACGCCGACGAGGCGCAGCACCACCGCGAGCGTGACGGCGCACAGCGAGCACTCGACCAGCGCCCGCCGCACGTGCGATCCGGCGAGCCGGCCGAGTGCGCGCCAGTGGCGGAACACGGCGTCGCTGCGCTCCTGGCCGATGAGCGTGCCGACGAGCTTGGCGATGTGCAGGCCGCGTCCGGCCCAGTAGACGCTCAGGACCAGGGAGAGGATGAGGAAGATGACGCCGTCGAGGAGATGGCGCGTGGCTGCGAGCGCGCCCATCGCCAGCGCCGAGGAACGCTCGCCGCCGAGGCTCTCGAAGACCGCCGTCGAGGCGGGGAGGCGGTCGAGGATCGTTCGCTCGATGCCGTGTGCGTCGGCGGCGCGCGCTTTGAGCGCGTCGTAGGAGATGGCGAAGTGGTCGGCGACGCGCGGCGCTTCGACGGCGAGCGCCAGGCCGACGATGTAGACGAGCGCCGCCGTCATGGCCAGGCCGGCCGCGTAGGCGACGACGAGGCCGAGTGGGCGAGCGGCTCCGCGTCGCGCCATGGTATCGACGACGAGACTGACGGCGGCGGCGATGGCCAGCGACGCCAGCACCAGGACGACGGCGGAGTGCGCCTTCCAGACGATGATGGCGCCGAGGAAGGTGGCCAGCGCCGTGGCTGCGCCCTTGGCCGGCTTCATCGGCTCACCCCTTTGTCGAGCAGGCGGTCGAAGGCGAGCGCCAGACCGCGCGCGCGGTCGCGCAGATCGCGCTCGGCCAGCGACGGGCGCGCCTTGTCGTCGGTCTCGGCGACGAGCGCTCCGAGCTGACCGCGCAGCGCCATGAAGCGGGCCCGTGCTTCGGCCACCGCGCGGCGGCGATAGAGGAAGCGGTCGACCGCGAGCTGCGCCAGCGCCGCCGTGGGAATGGCGAGCAGCGCCCCGGGCAGGCCGAGCAGCGATCCCATGCCGGTCACCGCGAGCAGGCTGAGCGCCGGATGGACCCCGACGGCGCGCCGCATCACGAGCGGCACCAGCACCAGGTTCTCGAGGATGTGAATGACCACCGCCGCGCCGATGACCCACAGCGCCAGCGTGGGTGAAACGGTGAGCGCCACCAGGACGGCCGGCAGCGCGCCGAGGAGCGGACCGATGAGCGGCACGACCTCGAGCACCGCCGCCAGGAGCGCCAGCACGAAGGCGTCGGGCAGTCGCAGCGCCGTGTAGGCCAAGAAGGCGAGCAGGCCGACGGTGCCGCAGATGACGAGCTGGCCGCGCACGAAGGCGCCGAGCTGCCGCTGCCCCACGGCGACGAACTCCGCCAGCTCGGCGCGCCGCGCGCGCGGCGCCAGGAGAAGCAGGCTGCGCATGGCCGCCGGGCCGCGCACGACCCACTGGAAGCTGAAGAGCAGCGCGCCGGCCATGACGGCGAGGCTGTTGCCGACCGAGCCGAGCGTGGTGGTCATCGACTGAAACGAACCGTGCGGCAGCTCGATGGTCAGCTTGGCCGGCATCTGCTCGACGATGCGACGCAGGGTGGTGCTCGACGAGCCGAGGAGCAGCGCCCGCAGGCCCGCCTCGTAGAACGGGATGCGCGCGGCGAACGCCTGGCCGCGGTCGCTCACCATCGGCAGACCGACGAAGAGCAGCCCGCCGACCATGAGCGACAGCACCAGGAGCGCCACCGACGTGGCGACCCGGCGCGGCACGCGTCGCCGTTCGAGAATGTCGATGAGCGGCAGGATGCCCGTCGCCAGGACGATGGCGACGAAGAGCCCCATGATGGCGACCGAGAAGCGATAGACGAAGGCGAATCCGACGGCGACCGCCAGCACCGAGAGCGTCGCGCGAACGACGGCGCGAACGCTCCACGGCAGCGGCGGACCGGCCACCTATGCGCTCGCCTTTGCGTGGGTCGCGAGCAGATCGGCCAGGTCGCTCATTTACCACCGCCGAGGCGGCGGCCCTGGATGACGCGGACCAGCACCACGACGATGGCGACGACGAGGAGGATGTGGATCAATCCGCCCATCGTGTACGACGTGACGAGCCCGAGGGCCCACAGGACGCACAAGATGATTGCGAGCGTGAACAACATGTTCTCTCTCTGTTCTGTCTGCGAGCGACGGTAGACGGTGCGGCTGGCTGTCGGGCGTAGCGCCTCGCGCAGGATGCGCCAAACGCGCTCTCTTCAGAGGCGCAACAACGCGACATAGGATGGTGATGGTTTGCCGATCCGCAAGGGGCGACGACGGCTTATCTTTCGCCGCGCGACTGCGGACGAGCTACGGACGCGGGGGGTTCGGGTCGGGATCGAGCAGCGGTGCGACGAGCGTCGAGGCCAGCTGCAGGCCCACGCGGCTGCTCAGGAGCGCGAAGAGCGAGCCGCCGAGTCGGGTGCCGAGGAGGTAGCCGACGCCGGCCGCGATCGCGACGGTGCGATACGGATGGGCGTCGATCTCGCGGCGCAAGCGGTCGTAGAGCTCGGCCGCGACGTCCTTGGTCGGCGGCGTCATTTCCCGAGGCGCAACAGGCGAGCGGCCAGATAGCCGATGCCGACGGCGCAGGCGAGCGCCGCGATCGGATGCTCGGTCAACAAGGAGCGCGCCTGTTTGTCGGCGCGGGCGAGTCGCTCTGCGACCCACTCGCGGCCGTCCTGCAGCTGTTTGACCCCGTTGCCGTCGACTTGCCGTTCGCTCATGCCGCGCTCCTCGTTGGTCTCACGCGCGCCGACGACCCAGCCACGCGCCGAGCATCAGCCCACCCGCGATGAAGTGCCACGGATAGCGCGCGACGTAGTGTCCGAGGCTGGCGCGCGATTCGGCGGCGCGGACCAGCTCCTTCAACGCGCTCTCGAGCTCCTCCTCGCGCCGCTTGATGGCGACGCGCAGGACCTCTTCTTCGCTCGTCGAGTCCTTGCTCATGCGGGCAGCTTTTCCGGCAGCTGTGCCTGGAGCTCCAGCTGCGGTTGCGCTTGCGCTTGCAGCTCGGGCTGCGGCACCGGCTCGCGCTGCAGCGCCGACTCTGGCTGCAGCGCCGACTCTGGCTGCAGCGCCGACTCCGGCTGCAGCGCCGACTCTGGCTGCGACTTCGGGCGCGACGCTACCCACATGAGGACGCCGCCGAAGATGAGGTTCAATCCCGCTTCGATCAACAGACGCCACGCCATCGAGAGGGCGCCCGCGGTCAGGTTGACGAGACCCCACGTGAGAATGAACCAGCCGGCCACGAGCAGGATTCCGCCCGCCACCGCCAGCACCAGCGTGCGCACGAGCTGCCGCAAGCTGGCCATCAGCTCGACGCGCGCGAAGCTCATGATCTCGAGCTTCGCCAGCTCGATGCGATCGATCACCATGCGCTCGCCGGTCTCGAACACGTGCACCAGGGCGTGCCACACCGAGTCGGGAGGCTGGAGGTGACCGTTGCGTTTGGATTGCTGCATCACTACTGTCACTTGGCGCCTTTTGAGCCATATTGTCAAATGGCGAAACCGCATTCTTAGCGCATTATTTGCACCGGGTTTCTCCGGATATCAGGCGCGCAGCGGAGGGGCCTGACATCGAGCCCTCCCGCCGTCGCGCTTCGTTCGCCGAGCGCGACGGCAGGAGGTCGTTCGTCTACGGCGCGCCGTCGTTGCCGCCGAGCGCACCCCTGGCCGCTTGCGCCGCGCGAATGACGGCGCCGCGCAGATCGGCCGTACCGTTCGAGCCGTCCTTGAGCGTGGCGTCGTCGGGCGACTTGTTCCAGCGCAGCGCGCCGCCGTACGTGATCGCCCACAGCGTCGGACGGAACACCGCCATCGCCGGCAGCAGATCCCCGACGAAGCTCGACTCGTCGGCGCCGTACGGTCCCGCCTCGCCCATCAGGACCGGCAGCCCGCCGTTGCGTCGCGACCAATCGGTGATCCCGTTGACCGCCGCGCCCTGCCAATCGGCGGGGCTGTGCTGCTCGTAGGCGTGGAACGAATAGATGACGCGCTGATCGGCGAACGGCTGCAGCTTCTCGAGGTTGCGGTAGTAATCCCAGTACTCGGAGCTGACGGTGAGCACATAGCCGGGCAGCGCCTGGCGCAGGATGGCGTGCAGATCCTTGCGCGCCTGCATATAGGGATCGCCGCCGTTGCCGTCGTCGCCGACCCACTCGTTGACCGGTCCGATGGCGACCCGGTCTTTCGGGAAGTTGTAGGTCGCGGCGACCGCGGCCATGCGCCGCACCTCTTCGTAGACGGTGTCGCGGTGGTTGTCGAAGTCGTCGGTGTCGAGCTCGTCGGCGCAGTCGAGGAAGACGGTCATGCCGCCGTCGACCCACGCGGCCACGCCGTCGAAGAAGGTGCGCATCTGCTGCTCCGAGGGAACGCCGAAGCCGAGGCCGCCGTAGTTCACCGTCGGCGACCACGGGAAGAAGAGGCGCACGTGCGTCACGCCGAGGCTGGCGAGGTACTGCGCCTCCGCGCGCGGCCCACCGGGAACGCTCCAGGCCCAGCCGCGCTCGATGTTGAAGCCGAGGCCGAGCGGCTTCATGAACGCCTTGGCCGCGGCGAGGTCGCCGGTGGCCGGCGGCGGCGGCGGCGGCGTTTCGCCGCCCGCCATCTTGAACTGCTGGTTGGCGCCGCCGTGGCAATCCCAGATCTGGAGCTGCTGTCCCGGGACCGAGTTGGCGCCGGAGACGTCGAGGCACTTGCCGCCGACGCCGATGAGCTGCCCGCCGCTGTAGCTCCACTTCTGCGCGCCGGTGCCGTTGCAGTCCCACAGCTGGACGGGCGTGCCGTTGGCGCTGTTGCCGCCGGAGACGTCCAGGCACTTGTTGGCGAGCCCGACGATCTCGTTGCCTTGCATCGTCCACTTCTGCGCGGCGGTGCCGTTGCAGTCCCACAGCTGCACGGGTGTGCCGCTGGCGGTCCCGGCCCACTGCACGTCGACGCACAACCCGGTGAAGTCGACGATGGTGCCGGTCGAGGAGAGCGGGGCGTCGGTGTCGCTGCCGGTCGAGCCGACGCTGCCGCTGCAGCCGGCGAGCGACGTGAAGAGCAGCGCGGCGATCGCGGAGCAGACCGCGCGGCGTGGATTGATCGTGGATCCGGTTCCGAAGGAAGCTCTCATTCTGACACCTCTCGCGCCGACACCTAGCAGGCAGCGTGCCGCCGCCGGCTCGGCCGCCAACTGCCGGTGGCGGCTGGGCGGCTGGCCGCGTTGCCGCGCCGACCAGCCGCTGCCGGCGGTCGCGCCCCTGTTGCAAGTCGCGCCGATGCGACACGCCGACCCCCAGGTCAACGCGGCGCAGAAGTGCGCGACGCGGCGGTGTTATGATGGCGGAGACCCGTGCGCTGGATCGTCCTCTCACTCGCCCTCCTGGCGCCGCTCGTCGTCGACGCGGCGGAGCCGGGCGCGACCGAGCTGCAGCGCGCGCGCGCCCACTTCGAGGCCGGCAGCGGGCTCTATCAGCTGGGCCGCTACGACGAGGCGACGCGCGAGTTCTCCGCCGGCTACGCGCTGTCGCACCGGCCGCAGTTCGCGCTCAACATCGGACAGTGCTATCGCATGCTCGGCCGCTATGAAGACGCGCGCGACATGATCCGCCGCTTCCTCGACGAGGCGCCCGCGGACGCGCCGGAGCGCGCGTCGGCGACGGCGCTGCTCGGCGAGGTCGAGCAGCAGATCCGCAGGGTCGCGGCCGAACGTCGGCCCCCAGCGACGGCGCGCGTCGAGCCGGCTGCGCCCGCGCTCACGACGACCGCGCCGCCGCCCGCCGAGACGCGTCGCTCGCATCGCGGCGTGTGGATCGCGCTCGGCGTGACCGGCGCCGTCCTCGTCGGCGCGGCGCTCACCATCGGCCTCGTGGCCGCGTTTCCCACCGAGACCGTGCCGACGACCGGCCTCGGCACCGTGCGCTTCGGGCGCTGACGGCTGACGATGGATCGCCGGCTCGCACTTCCCGTCGTCTTGCTCGTCGCCGCCGCAGTCGGCGCAGCGACGGTCGCCGGCTGCAAGGTCGACGCGACCGGCGTCATCGTGACCGTCGAGGGCGTGGGCCTCCAGCCCGATCAGCTGCGCATCGTCGCTTCCGTCGACGGAAGCGCGCTGCCTGCGCAATCGGTCCCCGCGACCGCGAGCGCGCTGACGCTGCCGGTCAGCTTCTTCGCCGAGCTGGGCAGCCACACCGGCAGCGTGTCGTTCGACGTGACCGCGCTCGCCGCCGGCACCGTCGTAGGTCACGGCAGCTCGCCCCCCGTCGCCGTCGCCGTCCACCAGCAGCCGGCGGTGACCGTCTCGCTCACGCCGTCGGCGTCCGGCGACGGCGGCGTCGCCAGCTGCGGCGCCTCGGCGCAGCCGGCCGCGTGTGCCGGCGGCAGCTACGTCTTCTGCGACGGCTTCGAGAACGAGACCGGCGCCGCCTTCACCGCGTGGACCGCGGCCGCGGTGGCCAACGCCGGCGGCGGCCCGGGCAACGCAGGAACCGCGGTCACCGTGCAGGCCGGCGCGCCCGTGTGCGCCGGCAGCCGCTCGCTCCACGCCGTCGCGTCGGGCAGCTCCCAGCAGGCGTTCGTCTACAAGAGCGGCCTCGCCTATCCCGCGACGACCTACCTGCGCGCCTTCGTCTATCTGCCGTCGGCGACGTCGACCAACGCGTCGTACGATCTCTTCAGCTTCGGCACCGCCGACGCCTCCCAGTATCTACAGATCGGCTACGACGCGCCGGCCGGCAAGCTGTTCGCGTTCCGCAACTTCGCGCCGCAGATCGATTTCCCGACGACGTTGCCGCTCGACCGCTGGCTCTGCGTCGAGGCGACGCTGCGCCTCGACGCCACCGCCGGGTCGCTGGCCATCGCCATCGACGGTGCGCCGCTTGGAATGCAGACCGGCACCGCGACGCAGCCGGCCGGGGCGACCTACAGCGTCTTTCAGGCGGGCCTGGTGTTCGCGACGATGTCGACCGAGCTCTATCTCGACGAGATCGTCCTCTCGGCGACCGCGGTTGGCTGTCACTAGCGCGCTTCGCCGGGGCGGGGTGGGGGGCGATCTGTCGCGTCGATGCGACAAATGCGGCCCGCGCGCCACAGGCGACGGGGCGCGCCGCGGCCGCTCCCTGGTTCGCGCCTTGCACTGCGAGGCGGCGAGCTTGACGGTGCCAAAATGCGCATGAGAGCCTGAAGTCGCGATGCCTGTGCGCGCGCGCGACGTCCGGTTCGGCCCCTATCGGCTGATCGAGCGCATCGGCGCCGGCGGCATGGCCGAGGTGCATCGCGCGATCCTCGACGGGCCGGGCGGTTTTCAGCGAACCGTCGTGATCAAGCGGATGCTGCCGCATCTGTGCCACGACGAGGCGTTCGTGCGCATGCTCTTGGTCGAGGGGCGGCTGACGGCGCTCCTGCACCACCCGAACATCGTGCAGGTCTACGAGGTCGGCGACGTCGACGGCGTCTACTACCTCGCCATGGAGCATGTCGAGGGCGTCAATCTCTGGTCGCTCCTGCGCGCGCGCGCGCGGGCCGAGCTGCCGGCCGCGGTCGGCTGCGCCATCGCCTGCGAGCTGGCGGGCGCGCTCGCCTATGCGCACGCGCGCAGCGACGAGGCGGGGCGGCCGTGCGCCATCGTGCACCGCGACGTCAGCCCGGCCAACGTGATGGTCACGCCGGCCGGGACCGTCAAGCTGCTCGACTTCGGCATCGCCAAGGCGGCCGACTCGCTGCGCGACCTCGAGACGCGGACCGGCATGCTCAAGGGCAAGGTCGCGTACATGTCGCCCGAGCAGGCGGAGGGCGAGACGGTCGATCGACGGTCGGACGTGTTCGCGCTCGGCGTGGTGCTGCACGAGATGCTGACCATGCGGCGGCTCTTTCGCGGCGACGACGATCTGCAGACGCTCAAGCTGGTGCGCGCGGCGGTGGTGGCGCCGCCGTCGGCGGTGGTGCCGGGCCTCGACGCCGATCTCGACGCGGTGGTCGTGAAGATGCTGGCGCGGCGGGCGGTCGATCGCTTCGCGTCGTGTGACGAGGTGCTGGCGGCGCTGACGCCGATCGCGCGGCGGCTGCACGGCGACGCGGCGGCGGTGCGCGCGTATCTCAGGCGTGTCGGGCCGATCGAGCGCATCGTGCGGGCGCGGCCGGCTGCGTCGGTGCCCGAGACCGCGACGCTGGATGCGGGGCCGCGCGCGAAGGCGGCACAAGCGACGCGCGAAGCCACGCGCGAGCCCGCGACGACGGCGCGGCGACGGCGCTGGGTTCTCGGCGCGATCGCGGCGATCGCGGCGGTGGCGCTCATCATTGCGCTCGGCCACTCACGCCGGCCGAGCGCCCCAGCCGCGCCTGCGCCAAGCGTGCCACCGACGGTGCCGGCACCGACTTCACCGCCGGCCGCACCCGCATCGCCCGCCGCCCCCACGCCGCCCGTCGCGCTTCGCCCCTCCTCCGTGCCACCGCCGCGCCGCGCGCACGCCTCGCGACCGCCGCGCCTCGACAAGGCGCACGCCGCGCCGCCGCGCCGCGACCAGGACCTCTACGATCCCTTCGCGCACCCATGAGCGACGACGCCCCCACCGTCACCTCGCTGCTCGTCGACCGCTGGACCCGTCAGCGGCTGCGCGTGCAGGTCATCGACGGCCCCGACAAGGGGCTCTCCGTCGACTTCGACGACGCCATCCGCATCGGCAAGCGCGACCTCGCCGACCTCGTCCTCTCCGATCCGACCGTCTCCAGCTTGCACTGCGAGATCGCCAACCGCGGCGACCTCATCTTGCGCGACCTCGGCTCCAAGAACGGCACCTTCGTCGGCAACGTCCGCGTCATCGAGGCCGTGCTCCCGCCGCACGAGCCCATCCGCGTCGGCGCCACCGTGCTCCAGGTGCGCGCGCTCGCCGAGAACGTGGTCATCCCGCTGCGCGACGACGCCAACTTCCACGGCATCGTCGGCACCTCGCCCGTGATGCGCGCGCTCACGGCGCGCCTCGAGCTCCTGGCCGCCTCCGACGCGACCGTCCTCATCCAGGGAGAGACCGGCACCGGCAAGGAGCTCGTCGCCGAAGCGCTGCATGGCAACGGCCCGCGCCAGCGCGGCCCGCTCGTCGTCGTCGACTGCGGCTCCCTGCCCGCCAGCCTCGTCGAGTCCGAGCTCATGGGCCACGAGCGCGGCGCCTTCACCGGCGCTGTCGCCGCCAGCGTCGGTGCGTTCGAGCGCGCCGACGGCGGCACCATCTTCCTCGACGAGATCGGCGAGCTGCCGCTGGCGATGCAGCCCAAGCTGCTCCGGCTCCTCGAGTCGCGCATCGTCCGCCGCGTCGGTGGCCACAAGAGCCGGACCGTCGACGTGCGCGTGCTCTCGGCGACCAATCGCGATCTGGCGCGCGAGGTCCAGGCCGGCCGCTTTCGCGAGGACCTCTACTTCCGCCTCGCCGTCGTGCGCGTCGAGGTGCCGCCGCTGCGCGAGCGGCGCGAGGACATCCCGCTCCTGAGCGCCTACCTCTTGCGCGAGCTGGGCGCCGATCCCGAGGAGCACCTCCTCGACGAGACGGTGGCCATGCTCCAGGCCTACGACTGGCCGGGCAACGTGCGCGAGCTGCGCAATCAGCTCACGCGCATGGCCGCGCTGCCCGACGCGCCGCCGCCGAGCGCACCGCCCGCCGCCGCGGCTCCCCAGCTCGTGCAGGCGTCATCGGTCGATCTGAGCGTGCCGCTGCGCGTGGCCAAGAAGCGCGTCGTCGATGAGCTGGAGCGTGCCTACGTCGGCGCGCTGCTCCTCGCGTGCGACGGCCGCATCGCCGACGTCGCCCGCCGCGCCGGCATGGATCGCATGACCATCTACCGCATCATCGACAAGCTGAAGCTCAGACCGACCGAGTAGGCGCCGTCGGCTAATCTGTTCGCAGTCTGCCGGCGGTATGTGGTTGTGCCACCGTCGGCGGCACGCAGTGAGGCCGTTCCCGCCGTCGGAATCCGTCGCAGTCGCCGCTTCGCGGCGTGCTCCTCCATCGTTCGGCCTTACGTCGCGCTGCGCGCGACGAGCCTCACTCTACGCCGTCGGGATCGACCACTGCGTGCCGCCTCTTGAGCGCGTGCCTACGCATGCCCATCTTTGATCACGCGCAGGCGGGCTGCACAAATTCTCTGCGGCTCAAACGCGCAAGCGATCGAAATGATCGCGCTTTCAGAAACGCCAGATTAGGGACAGCCCGACAGGCCCTAGCGCGCGCCGAAATACACGATCAAGACGAAGAGCAGCACGCAGCCGGCGGTCAGGTAGACGATCAGCGGATCGATGCCGGTGCGCTTGAGGATCTCGGTGGCGGCGGCGCGCGTGGCATCGTCGCCGGCGCTGCCCTGTAGCACCTTGGCGAGACGGCGCGCTTCGGCGAAGTCTCCGGCTTCGAATGCGCGATGAGCGGCGTCGAGCGACATTTCCAGAACTATAGTAGAAACGACGAGCGATGAGGCAACTGACCGAAGAGCCGCGTGCGTTCGACGTCGTAGGGTTCGGGGAGTGCTCGATCGACGAAGTGTGGGTGGTGCCGTCGCTGCCGCCGGCCGGCAAGATGCGGGCGCTCAAGCGGGACCGACTGGGCGGCGGACAGATCGCCACGGCGATGGCGGCGTGCGCCCGCCTCGGGCTGCGCGCCGCCTTCTGCGCCACCGTCGGTGACGACCCCGACGCGACCGAGCTCATCGCCGGCCTCGAGGACGAAGGGGTCGACGTCGCCGGCATCCAGCGCTATGCGCGCGCCTCGACGCGGGTGGCGCTCCTGCTCGTCGACGAGCGTGGCGATCGCGCGGTCATCGAGACCGCACGGGCCGCGTCGCTGCCGGCGCCGCCGATGCTGCGCGACCGCATCGAAGCGGCGCGCGTGGTGCACCTCGACGTGACCGAGCCGGCGTACGCGATGCTCGCCGCGCATCACGCACGGGAGCATGGGACCTTCGTGTCGCTCGACATCGACCATCCGGCGCCGGGGCTCGACGACCTCCTGCCGCTCGTCGACCTGTGCATCGCCGCGCGCGGGGTCGCCGAGCAGCTCACCGGCGAGTCGCACCTCGAGGCGGCGCTGCGCGCGCTCCAGGCCAAGACCGGCGGCCTCGTCGGCTGCACGCTCGACGGCGACGGCGCGGCGCTCCTCGACGACGGGCACCTCCTCCTGTCGCCGGCGTTTCCCGTCGACCACCTGGTCGACACGACGGCGTGCGGCGACACCTTCCGCGCCGCCTTCTTGTGCGCGCTGCTCGAGGCGCAGCCGCCGCGTCAGGCGCTGCGCTTCGCCAACGCCGCCGCGGCGCTCAAGTGCCGCGACATCGGCCGGCGCGGCTGCCCGACGCGGGCCGAGGTCAACGCGCTGATGGCGATGACGTAGGTCGCACGGCCGCGTCGCGCTGCCGTAGCCGCGCGGCCGATCAGCCGCCGGTGAAGCCGAGGCTGCGCTGCCAGCCGGTGCGCTCCACCGACGACGACTGCGTCGCGGCGGCCGCGTGCCCATTGCCGGCCGAGAGTTGCGGCGCGGCGTCGAGCGTGTGCAGCGCCGCCGCCGTCAGCGCAGCATCGAGCGCCTCTTCGTTCTCGTCGAGCGCCATCGGCTTCGAGAGCAGCTCTTTGTGCGCCTCGATGTACGCCGTGGAATATTTGCCGGCGCGGAAATCGGGCTCGCGCAAGACGCGGCGATGGAACGCCAGGTTCGTCTTGATGCCGCCGACGCGATACTCCTTGAGCGCGCGCTCCATGCGCTCGATGGCCTCGGCGCGGGTCGCGCCCCAGGTGATCAGCTTCGAGATCATCGGATCGTAGAAGACGCTGATCTCGGCGCCCTCGTAGACGCCGGAGTCGTCGCGCACGTAGGGACCGGTCGGCTGGCGGTACTGCAGGATCTTGCCCGGCGACGGCAGGAACTTGATCGGATCCTCGGCGTAGATGCGGCACTCGATGGCCGCGCCATGCACCTTGAGATCCTCCTGCTTGAACGGCAGCTTCTCCCCCGAGGCGATCGCGATCTGCAGCCGCACGAGATCGCGCTGGGTGATCATCTCGGTGACCGGATGCTCGACCTGGAGGCGCGTGTTCATCTCGAGGAAGTAGAAGTTACCGTCCTCGGACAGGAGGAACTCGCAGGTGCCGGCGCCGACGTAGTTGACCGCCGCGGCGGCCTTGACGGCGACGGCGCCCATCTTGGCGCGCAGCTCCGGCGTCACCGCCGGCGACGGCGCCTCCTCGATCACCTTCTGGTGGCGCCGCTGGATCGAGCAGTCGCGCTCGAACAGATGAACGGTGTTGCCGTGCGCGTCGGCGAAGACCTGGATCTCGACGTGGCGCGGACGGATGACCGCCTTCTCGAGGTAGACCGCGTCGTCGCCGAACGCGCTCTGGGCTTCGCGCTGCGCGCCCTGATAGGCGGCGATGAATTTTTTCTCGTCTTCGACGAGGCGCATGCCCTTGCCGCCGCCGCCGGCCGAGGCCTTGAGCATCACCGGCAGTCCGATCTTGCGCGCCGACTCGAGCGCCGCCTCCGCCGACGGGAAGCCGCGTCCGGTCGGTCCGTTGTCGCCGGGCACGACGGGGACGCCGGCGGCCATCATCTTCTGGCGCGCGCGGGTCTTGTCGCCCATGGCGTCGATGGCGTCGGCGGGCGGCCCGATGAAGGTCACGCCGGCCGCGGCGCACGCGCGCGCGAAGTCGGCCTTCTCGGAGAGGAAGCCGTAGCCGGGATGGATGGCGTCGGCGCCCGACTTCTTGGCCGCGTCGAGGACCTTGGCCATGTCGAGGTAGCTCTCGCGCGCGGGCGGCGGACCGACGGGATAGGCCTCGTCGGCGGTGCGCACGTGCAGCGCGCCGCGATCGGCGTCGGAGTAGATGGCGACCGTCTTGATCCCCAGCTCGCGGCAGGCGCGCATGACGCGCACGGCAATTTCGCCGCGATTCGCGATCAGTATTTTCTTAATGGGGGGCATGATGCAGCGCACCATACCTCAGGGTGCGGCCGGCGCGCCACCGTAACGCGGATCGGAGGCGGCGGTCAGTCGAACCGGCGATATTCCGATGGCTTGCACCGTGGCGAGGTGGTCCTTGGCGACCACGACTTTGTGGCCGCGCCGCTCGAGGCCCTGGATGACGTCGCGTGGCGTTTCCCGCTCGACGATGGCCACGTACGGCATCCACTGCGCATGCACGCGCGGCGACGCGACGGCCGCTTCGACGTCGAGCCCGAAGTCGATGGTGTTGATGATCGTCTGCACCGTCGCGGTGATGATCGTGGGCCCGCCGGCGGCGCCGACGCACAAGATCGGCTCGCCGTCCTTGGTCACGATCATCGGCGTCATCGACGACAGCGGCCGCTTGCCCGCGGCGATGGCGTTGGCGAACGCGCCGATGAGCCCGAAAGCGTTGGGCACGCCGGGCTGGGCCGAGAAGTCGTCCATCTGATCGTTGAGCACGACGCCGCTGGAGCCGCCGACCATGCGGGCGCCGAGGATGAGGTTGACCGTCGTGGTCAGCGCCACGACGTTGCCGTCACCGTCGGCGACGCAGAGATGCGAGGTGCCGTGGTCGTGCGGCGGATCGGCGGGGACGAGCGACTTGTCGCCGTAGGATTCGGGCTTGCCGATCTTGTCGTCGCTGATGCGCGAGGCCAGCTCGCGAGCGTACTCGGCGGCGCCGAGGCGCGCTTCGGGGACCGGGACGAACGCGGGATCGCCGAGCGATCGCGCGCGATCGGCAAAGGCATGCTTGAAGGCTTCGATGATGACGTGGTCGGCGGCCGACGAGCCGTGGCCGAGCGCGCCCAGGGGCGGGCGGGCGTCGAGGATCTGCAGCGCCTCGATGGCGGTCAGCCCGCCGGCGGGGGCGGGCGCGCCCCACAGCTGGTGACCGCGATAGCTGCCGGTGCGCGGCTCGCGCCAGATGGGCTTGTAGCCGCGCAGATCGTCGAGGGTGAGAAGGCCGCCGCGCGCCTGAACGGCCGAGACAATCGCCTGTCCGACGGCGCCCTGGTAGAAGCCGGCGGGGCCGCGATGGGCCAGCGTCTCGAGGGTGCGCGCCAGCTCGGGGCGGCGGACCAGCGCGCGCTCGGCGACGGCGGTGCCGCCGGGAAGAAGAAGCGCCCGCAAGGGATCATCGGGCGCGAGCGCCGGGGGCGGGTTGGTCGACGGGCTGCAGCCGGGTGCGTGGTCGTCGGCCGCGCAGGCGAAGTGGGTGCCGGCGGCAAAGCCGAGCTTGGCCAGTCGGATCGCCGGCTGGGCCGCGGCGGCGAGTCCGAGCTTGCCGTACTTGGCCTCGAGCTCCGCCAGGCCGGCCGGTTCGCCCGGGACCGCGACGGCGAGGCCGCCCCAGCGCGATTTGGCGCCGTCGGCCTTGTTGTCGACGAGGAACATGTCGCGCGACGCTTTGGCCGGGGCGGTCTCGCGGAAGTCGAGGACGCGCGCCTGCTTGTCCTTGGCGTTCCAGACGACGGCGAAGCCGCCGCCGCCGAGGCCGCTCGACTCGGGATCGACGACCCCGAGCGCCAGCGCCGCGGCGACGGCACCGTCGACGGCGTTGCCGCCTTTCTTGAGGATCTCGGCCGCCGCGCGGGAGGCATCGAGGTTGGCGGCAGCCGCGATTCCGCGGCTGTGGCGGGGGACCCAAAGCGGCGCCGGAAAGGCGGCGTCGACGGTGGGAGCCAAGGCGATCGTTACCAGAAGTGTCGAACCAGCGGCGACTGCCGTCACCAAGCGGAACCGTTTCATCAACTTAGCCCTTGGTTGGTTTGCGTGTTGCCCAAAAAAGTTGCTACAATTAACGGCGCTGTTAACCGTCCGCTAGGCGGATGCAATGACGAGGTACCCACGGTGCCGGACCACACGCGGAGAGACATGAGAACGCCCATCACGCTGAAGATCAAGTTCAAGAGCTCGAACCTGGACCAGTTCATCGAGCGCTACTCGGTCGACGTCAGCCGCGGAGGCATCTTCATTCGAACGAAGGAGCCGCTTCCTGTCGGGACTCAGTTGCGATTCGAGTTCCAGCTTCAGGATGCGAGCGCGCTCATCGCAGGCGACGGCACCGTCGTCTGGATTCGCGAGCATGATCCGGCGCGACAGGGCGTGGCGCCGGGCATGGGCGTGCGCTTCGACAAGCTGGCGCCCGACTCGCAGCGCGTCCTCGATCGCATCTTGAACGAGAAGCAGAAGCGCGGCGACGCGCAGCTCGAGTCGAGATTCGATGCCGGCGTGCGCGCGAGCGCATCGGCGTCGGGGACGATGAACAGCAACAACAAGGGGCACAACGATTTCTCGGGTGGCGACTCCAAGTCGTTCACGCCGCTGCCCGGGGCGGTGCCGGGCCTCGAGACGCCGGGCGATGAGTTCGGCGACGAGTCGACGCGTGTGATGCAGAACGAGCTGGTGCAGTCGCTGGCGGACAAGACGCGCGGGCAGACGCAGCCGCAGCCGCATCACGACCGCGACGACATCGCCAATCCGTTCGCCGAGCCGGAGCCGACGCGCAAGGCCTCGATCGAGGAGCTCAAGCTCGCCGTGCAGGGATCGGCGATCGAGCGCGCGGGCGAGACCGAGTCGAAGCCGGAGCCGAAGGTGCAGGTCGCGGCCGAGGCGCCGAAGGTCGAAGCCAAGATCGAAGAGAAGGTCGAGGCGAAGGTCGAAGAGAAGAAGGAAGAGGCCAAGCTCGAGGCGAAGAAGGAAGAGCCGAAGGCTGAAGAGAAGAAGGCTGAGGAGAAGAAGGCCGAAGAGAAGAAAGCCGACGCGCCCAAGGTCGAAGCGAAGAAGGAAGAGAAGAAGAGCGAGGGCCAGAAGGTCAAGAACCGCAAGGACGACAAGCGGGCCGAGGCCAAGAACGGCGAGCGCAAGGACGGCCAGCACGCCGACGCCAAGAAGGACGAGCAGAAGAAGTCCGCGGCGGGCGACGGTAAAAAGGACATCAAGAAGGCCGACAAGAAGGACGAGAAGCCGGCGACGGCAGCGGCGGCGATCGGACGCAACGAGCCGGCGCCGAAGCGGTCGAACGCGCCGCTCTTCATCGGGCTCGGCCTGGTGTGCGCGGTCGGCGGCTACACCGTATTCCGCAACAAGGACGACGCCGAGACCAAGCCGGCCGAGCAGCAGCAGGCGGCGCCGCAGCAGGCCGCCGCGGCGGCGACTCCGTCGGGCGAGCCGGTCAAGGTGGCGCAGAACGATACGCCGAAGCCGACCGAGAACAGCGCCGCAGCAGCGACGGCGACCGGCGACAAGCCGGCCACGGCGACGCCGGCCGAGCAGCCCAATCCGGCCAAGCCGGAGAAGGAGCCGACGGCGGCGCTCGACAAGAAGCCGGCCGGCATCTCAGTGCCGATCTCGTCCGACCCCGCCGGCGCTACGGTGACCGTCGACGGCAAGCCGCTCGAGGGAACGACGCCGACGACGCTGCCGAACCTCGACGCCAAGAAGGTGTACGACGTCAAGGTCGCGATGAAGGGCTTCCACGACTGGAAGGTCAAGCTCAAGCCGAAGGCGAGCGACAAGCTCGACGCGGCGCTGGTGCCGAACGAGAAGGTGGTCGAAGTGGCGACGACGCCCGCGGGCGCCGACGTCATGCTCGACGGCAAGCGCGTGGGCAAGACGCCGTTCACGATCCACAAGCTCGACCTGACGAAGGCGCACGCGCTCGAGGTCAAACGCGTCGGGTTCGTGGCGCAGACGCGGTCGATCAGCGCGACGGACGCGTTCCAGTCCAAGGGTGACAAGGACGTGTTGGCGGTGGCGCTGAAGCTCGAGGCCGAGCCGAAGCCGGCGGTGGCAGAGAAGCCGGCGGTCGCGGTGTCGGCTCCGGTCAAGCGCCCGGCGGTCAAGCGTCCGGCGACGGCGGTGAAGAAGCCGGCGGAGTCGACGGGCGACAAGCCGACCGAGGCGGCCAACGAGAAGCCGGCGGAGTCGGAGAAGCCGGCGGTCGAGAAGCCGACGGCGGCGGAGAAGCCGGTGGCCGAGAAGCCGGCCGCGGACAAGCCGGCGGCCGAGAAGCCGGCGGCAGCGACGGAGAAGCCGGCGAGCGGCATCAAGGTGCCGAGCTGGATGAAGCAGAAGCCGGCCGAGGGTGGGTCGGCGACGCCGCCGCCCTCGGGCGACACGGCTCAGTAGTCGCCTCCGCGCAGTACTCCTACTCCCCCGCCACTTCTACGCTACGATGCGCCCCATGCGGCGCGCCCTTCCCTATTTGGTGATGCTGGTTTCGGCGTGCGGGCGGGCGCCGGCTTCGTCGCGCGCGGGCGATCTGTCGTTGGCGAGCGCAGCGACGGTGGCGGCAGCCGCGCCGGCGTCAGGCGCAACGACGGCGTCAGGCGCGGTGGCAACGCCGCCCGCGCCCGACCTGGCGCCCGTCGGGCCGCCGAAATCGAGCTTCGTCGCCAGCGAGATCCCGCGCATCGACGTGCACACGCACATCGAGCCGGGCGCCCTGCCGCGCGCGGTGGCGCTCTTGGGGTCGCACCACATCGTGCACCTCGTGAACCTGTCCGGCGGCTCGCCGGGCGGTGACGGCCTCGAGGAGACGCTACGCGAGGCCAAGGCCGTCGGACACGCGACGGTGTTCGTGAATCCCGATTTCCGCGAGGCCAAGAAGGGCGCGGGCTACGGCGCGCGCATGGCGGCGAAGATCAAGCAGGCCAAGGAGCTCGGCGCCCGCGGCGTCAAGATCTCCAAGGGCCTCGGCCTCGGCTACAGCGACGGCAAGAAGAAGCTGCTCGCGGTCGACGACCCGGGGCTCGACCCGGTGTTCGAGATGGCGGGAAAGATGGGGATGCCGATCGCGATCCACACCGGCGATCCCAAGGCGTTCTGGAAGCCACCGACGGCGGAGAACGAGCGTTTCGACGAGCTGCGCGTGCATCCCGCCTGGAGCTTCTTCGGCGCGCCGGTGACCTGGGAGGCGCTCTACGCCCAGTTCGAGCGCCGGGTCGCGCGGCACCCGCGGACGACGTTCATCGGCGTGCACTTCGGCAACAACCCGGAGGACCCGGCGCGCGTCGCTCAGATGCTCGACCGCCATCGCAACCTCTACATCGACACTGCGGCTCGCGTCCCCGAGATCGGCCGCGTCGACGCCAACCACGACCCGGCCCGCCTGCGCGCGTTCTTCGAGAAATACCGCGAGCGCATCCTCTTCGGCACCGACGTCGGCGTCGGCGTCGCCGAAGAGGACCTGATGCTCGGCTCGACCGGGGCCGAGCCAGCGACGGCAGCCGACGTCGAGCGCTTCTTCACGTCGACCTGGCGCTGGTTCGAGACGAGCGACAAGAACATCCCCTCCCCGACCCCCATCCAGGGCCGCTGGAGCCTCGACGGCGCCGGTCTTTCCCGCGCCGTCCTCGAGGCCGTCTACCACGCCAACGCCGAGCGCCTCCTCGGGATCAAATTGACGCACTGATTCACGCTTGACAGCAGCCGCGAGAAAAACATAATCACCCGACGTTAAACATTCCGACGTAGCTCAGTTGGTAGAGCAGGTGACTGTTAATCACCGGGCCACAGGTTCGAGTCCTGTCGTCGGAGCTA
>JAQBQH010000221.1 GCA_028287105.1 Myxococcales bacterium | reverse complement strand
CGGCGGCGCAAACGAGCGCACCTGACGGGACGGACATTCTGCCGTACATTAACGGATTCGATGCCTCGTTCGTTTTTTTCGTTGTACGTCGAAAGTGGAATGAAGCCCGGTCCCTTTGTGCCATCGGGGTTCGGCGATCGTGACGCGCGGCGGCAGGCGGTCGCGCGCGCCGCCGATCGCGCGGTCGCGCCGGCGCTCATCCGTGCGCTCGAGGCAGAGGACGCGACCTTGCCCGCCTCGGCGGCGCGCACCGCGGCCATCGCCGATCTGGCGCGACCCGGCACGGCGGCGGTGCTGACCGGACAGCAGGTCGGGCTCCATCTGGGGCCGCTCTATACGATCTACAAGGCGGCGACCGCGGTGGTGCTGGCGCGCGCGCTCGAGGCCGAGACCGGCGTGCGCACGGTGCCGGTCTTCTGGATGGCGACCGAGGACCACGACGTCGCCGAGATCGACCACTGTATCGTGGCACGCCGCGGCGAGGAGCCGCTGCGCCTCGGCATCGAGCCGCGCGGGCGGCGACATCGGCGCCAGCCGGTCGCGAACCTGACGCTCGGCGACGACGTCACCGCCGCCAACCAGGCGCTCGCGGACGCGCTCGAGCATCAGCCCGCCGGGCCCGAGGTCTCGTCGCTGGTGGCGGCGCACTATCGCCCCGGCCGCACGCTCGGGCAGGCGTTCGGGGGTTTGTTGGCGGCGCTCTTCCTAGACGAAGGGCTCATCGTCTTCGACCCGCGGCGCGCCGAAGTGGCCGCGCTCTCGATGCCGGCCTACCGCACGGCCCTGGCCCACGCGGGCGAGATCGCCGCGCGGCTCGGGGCGCGCAACGAGGCGCTCGCCGCAGCAGGCCTCGCGTCGCAGGTCAACGTCCGCGACGATGGCGCCCTCGTCTTCCATCACGTCCCCGACGGTGACGGCAGCCGTGACGTGGTGCGCTGCGCGGACGCCATCCGCCTCCTCGACGAGAGCGATCCGCTGCGCTTCTCCTCGTCGGCGCTGCTGAGGCCCATCGTGCAGGACACGCTCTTCCCCACCGCGGCCTACGTGGGCGGGCCGGCCGAGGTGAGCTACTTCGCGCAGTCGGCCGTGCTCTACGACCTCTTCGGCCTGCCGGTGCCGCTGGTGGCGCCGCGCGCGCGCTTTCGCCTCGTCGACCCGCACAGCCGCAGGCGGCTCGCCGCCCTCGGCCTCTCCGCGGCCGAGATCGAGCAATCGCGCGACGCGCTCGTGCAGCGACTGGGCCGCGAACGATGTCGCCCGGCCGTGGAAGAGGTGCGCGCACGCCTATTGGCAACACCGCACGCCGAGCTTGGTTCGCTCGCCGAATCATTTTCCTCGCTCGATCCGGAGCTGACCCGCGCCTTGAGCCGCACCCGCGCGACGGTCGATCGCGCCGTCGCCCGGCTGCTCGCGCGCTACGCCCGCGCCGTCGCTGCCAAAGATGCCGAAGCGCTCGATGCGCTCGATCGCACGCGCGCCCTCCTCTTCCCCGATGACGCACCGCAAGAGCGCGTCTTCGCGTTTGCGTCGTTCGCCGCGAGCGACGGTCCGCGCGCGTTCATTGATGGAATTTTGGCGGCGGTCCAGCCGTTCAACCCGATCGTGCAGGACCTCGATCGATGATCGCCATCGGCATCACCTGCTACCACACGTTCGGCGGCAGCGGCATCATCGCCACCGAGATCGGCCTCGAGCTGGCGCGACGCGGCCATCGCGTGCACTTCATCTGCGCCGAGCCGCCGGCGCGGCTGCCCGACGACGCCGAGAACGTCTCGTTCCACGAAGTGACGATTCGCGACTATCCGCTCCTGCTCGAGGGTCAGTACCCGCTGGCGCTGGCGTCGCGCATGGTCGAGGTCGCCGAGAAGGAGAAGCTCGACCTGTGGCACGTGCACTACGCGCTGCCGCACGCGACCAGCGCCTACCTGGCGCGCCAGATCCTCGGCGCGCGCTCGCCGCGCGTCGTCACGACGCTGCACGGGACCGACATCACGCTGGTCGGCAACGATCCGTCGTATCTGCCGATCACGCGCCTCTCCATCGAGCAGTCGGACGGCGTGACCGCGCCGTCGCAGTACCTGGCGCGCGCCACCGTCGAGAACTTCGGCATCACGCGGCCCATCGAGGTGATCCCGAACTTCATCGACACCGAGCGCTTCCAGCCGGCGCCGCATGGCGAGGGCGCCGTGCCGCTGCTCGTGCACAGCTCGAACTTCCGGCCGCTCAAGCGGCTCGACGACGTGGTCGAGGTGTTCGCGCGGGTTCGCGCGCGCGGGCCGGCGCGCCTGGCGCTCATCGGCGACGGACCCGAGCGCCCGCGCCTCGAGGCGCAGGTGAAGGCGCGCGGCCTCGACGCCGACATCACGTTCCTCGGCGAGCAGCTCGACTTCGTGGCGACGCTGCAGGCCGCGGACCTGTTCCTCCTGCCGAGCGAGACCGAGAGCTTCGGTCTGTCGGCGCTGGAGGCGCTGAGCTGTGGCGTGCCTGTGGTGGCCTCGCGCGTCGGCGGCGTGCCCGAGGTCGTGCGCGAAGGCGAAGACGGCTTTCTCTTACCGGTGGGAGACGTGGAGGCGATGGCGGCCGCGGCCCGCCGCATCGTCGACGACCAGGCGCTGCATCGTCGCCTGTCGGCCGCGGCGCGCGCCGGCGCCGTCGGCCGTTTTTCGCGCGCGCCGATGGTGACGCGCTACGAAAAGTTCTACGAGAGCGTGCTCAGATCTTCCCCTTCCAGGTCTTGAGCGCGGTCTCGACGTCGTCCTTCAAGAAGAAGCCGTCGGGCGTCTTGTCGCCCATCTCCTTGGCCTTCTGCGCCAGCGGATAGGCATCCTTGAAGTTGCCCTTGCCGGCGAGGAGCTGCGCCTTGACGAAGGTGTTGAGCCAGGTCGGCGTGATCGCGATCGACTGATCGACGAGCGAGAGGCCGAGGTCGTAGTTCTTGCGGTCGAGCTCATAGCGGGCGGCGTTGGCCCACGGGCTCCAGCCGCTCTGCTGCAGCTGCTTGATGCTGGCGGCCACCTGCTCGTCGGTGTGCAGCTTGATCGGGAGCGAGGCTTTCATCTTCTCCCACTCGAGATCGATCGACGCCGCGTTGTCGCCGAAGTTGGTGATGAGGTAGGCGAGCCGCTCGCGGTGCGGGCTCGGCTGCGGCTTGACCTCGACGCGCATGTAGTCCTGGTCCTTGTGGTAGGCGAAGGCGCCGAACTGGTTCGATTCCTTGTTGAGGATGAGCGTCCACTTGGTCGGGGCCGGCACGACGAAAAAGGAATAGGTGCCGGCCGGGACCGGCTTGTCGCCGATGACGACGTCCCTGCTGAACGTGACGCGCGTGGCGGCGTTGGCGCCGGCGCGCCAGACCTCGTCCCACTTGACGACGCCGCCCCAGATCTTGCGGCCGCGCACGGCGGGGCTCGAGTAGTCGACCGAGATGTCGGTGACGCCGGCGGTCACCTTGACCGACGCGCTCGGGCTGGGGCGCGGCAGCTCGAGCTGCTGGGCGACGGCGGGGGCGGCAACGAACATCAGCGCGCAAGCGCCGAGACAGCGTACGAGGGTGTTTCGCATCGAAGGCTCCTTGGGAAAAAGTGTCAGGCGAACACGGTGCAGCCGCCGGCCGGGATTTTCAAGCTGCGATTGCGCCCTTGACCCTCTACCCAGATAGAGGGTTCAGGCTGTGGCCATGACCCTCGAACACTACCGTCGTCTCGTCGCCGCGGGCGCCATCTACGATCTCGCGGTCACCCTCCCCTTCGCCACGCCGTTCGGCGCCGCCTGGACCTTCGGCGCGCTGCGCAAGCTGCACGACGCGGCACACCTCGGCGGCGTGGCGCCGCCCGCGTTCTTACCCGGCCACCTCCTCTTCGTCGCCTTCTTCGGGACGGTGGTGGTGCTCTGGTCGGTGGTGCGCATCGTCTTTCGGCGGCCGGCGGACGGCGCCATCGACACCGTGGGGCGCGTCGCCTTTGCCGGCTGGATGGCGTGGGCGCTGGCGTCGGGGGTCAGCCATCTCGTCGCCGTCACGCTCGTTCTCGAGCTGGGCTGGGGCGTGGCGCAGGGCATCGGCTATTGGCGATCGCGCGGCCTTGAGGCATCTTCGGCGCATGCGCATCGGTGAGCTCGCGCGGCGCGCCGGCGTCCGCGTCGTCACCATCCGGTTCTACGAATCGGAGGGGCTCTTGCCCGCCGCCTCGCGCAGCGACAACGGCTACCGCGATTTCCCGTCGAGCATGGCGACGCGGGTGCGCTTCATCCGCCGCGGGCAGGAGCTCGGCTTCACGCTCGCCGAGCTGCGCGAGTTTCTGGCCGCGTCCGATCTGCGCGCGCCGCTCGACGGCGAGGTGCGCGCGCATGCCCGACGCAAGCTGGCCGATCTCGATCTACGCATCGGCGATCTGGGCCGCGTGCGTGCGGCGCTCGAGACGCTCTTGCGTCGCCGTCGCTGCGCCCTCCCCGAGGCCGCCTGCCCGATCGTGGCCGCGCTCGGCGACGATCGCGCTCGGCCGAGCGCGCGACCGATGGCGTCGGCGAAGCGGGCGGCCGACCCTTCGGCGAAGCCGAGGAAGACGAAGAGGAACGGCTCGGTGGCCTCGAGCTCCAGGAGCCTGGGGCGGCCGTCGTCGCCGAGGACCAGGTCGACGCGGGCGTAGGTGAGGGCGCTGCCGCCGCCGGGCACGGCGTCGAGCATCGCCTCGGCGCGGCCAGTCGGGTATGATTCGGGCGATGTTTCACGTCCTCGACGTCGGCCCCGAAGGCAATCCGGTCGTGACCGAGGGCGACGCGCGCGCCACACCCCCACCGGCGGGCACGGTGCGCTGGATCGATCTCGAGGCGCAGGACGAGCCGCAGCTGCAGCTGCTCCAGCAGCGCTTCGGCTTCCATCCGCTGACGATGGAGGACTGCGCGCACTTCGACCAGCGCGCCAAGATGGAGGAGTACGGAGACTACCTCTTCATCGTCTCGCACGGCATCGAGTGCGCGGACGAAAAGCCGGCCGATCTCGACATCCACGAGGTGCACGCCTTCCTCGGCGCCGGCTACCTGGTGACCGTGCATGCGCGCCCGATCCCTTCCTTGACGGCGGCGTGGAAGCGCTGCAGCGGCGACCCCGCCCTGGTGCGGCGCGGCAGCGACTTCATCTACTACCTCGTCGCCGACGGGCTGGTCGACATGAACTTCCCGCTGCTCGATCGGCTGGCCGACGAGATCGAAGAGCTCGAGGACAGCGTCATCACCGCCGCCAAGCGCAGCGACCTGCAACACATCTTCGCGCTCAAGCGGGCGCTGGTGCAGATCCGCAAGGTGCTCTCGCCGCAGCGCGACGTCTTCGGCCTTTTGGCCAAGCGCGGCGGCACCCTGGTGAGCGAGAAGACGACGCTCTACTTCCGCGACATCTACGATCATCTCGTCCGCCTCACCGAGTCGGTCGAGACCGGCCGCGACCTCCTCGGCAACGCGCTCGACGCCTACCTGACGACGATCTCGAACCGCACCAACGAGATCATGAAGCGGCTGACCATCATGAGCGCCATCTTCCTGCCGCTCACCTTCGTCACCGGCTTCTTCGGCCAGAACTTCGAGCATCTGCCATTCAAGTCCGACGCGCTCATGTACTCGATGCTCACCGCCTGCGTCCTCTTGCCGAGCGGCATGCTGTACTGGTTCTATAAGTCGCGCTGGCTCTAGCGCGATCCCCGGCGGCGGGTCCGACGACTGGCGCCGCGCTGCTCGAGGAGGCGCACGATCTGCGCTTGCGCCGCTTCGCGTCCGGCGAGCGCGGAATCGCCGGCAGCCATCGCGACGACGAGTCTACAGCCGCTCGCGGACGAGCGCTTCCAGAAGCGTGATCAGCGCGTCGCTGTCGACGCCGAGCGCGTCGGCCTCGCCGTCGCCGATGGCGTCAGCGGTGCGCTCGATGGTGAACATGAGCAGCGCGTCGTGTGCGGCGGAGAAGCGGCGGCCGCCGCCGCGTTGCAGCCGGGCTATGGCGGCGAGCTGCTTCTTGCGCTCTTTGCGGTGGAAACGCCGCACCTCGGCGTCGGTGGCGACGAGCGCGCGCAAGCTGGCGCGGAAGCCATGCCAGCGACGGTGATGGTCGACGATGAGCGCGACGATGCGGCGCGCCAGTGCTGCCGGCGGGCGGCCCTCCTCCAGCGCCTGCCCGAGCGCCGCGAGCTCCGCGGCTACCCACTCGACGTAGACGGCGAGGAAGAGCTGCTTCTTGTCATCGAAGTGCTTATAGAAGACGCCGGGCGCGTAGCCGGCCGCGCGGGCCAGGCGATTGGAGTCGGTGCCGCCGTAGCCGTCGCGGTTGAAGACCTCGGCCGCGGCGGCGACCAGGCGGGCGCGCGTCTCCTCGGCGGTGCCGCGTCGCGGGCGCGGCTTCATGACGGCGTTCGCGACACGGGGAGTGGCAGCGCCGCGTCCTGGAGCGGCAGCGCCGCGTCCTGGAGCGGCAGCGCCGCGGCCAGGAACGGCAGCGCCGCGCCAAGGAACGCTTCGGGCGCTTCGGCGAACGGCACGTGGCCGCTGTCGATCTCGACGTAGCTGGCGTGCGGCATCGCGCGCTGGGCGATCTTGCCTTCGACGCGCGCGCGGATCACCGGATCGTGTCGCCCCCACACCAGCAGCGTCGGGCAACGCACGCGCGCCGCCTCGGCGCGGACGTCGTTGTCGGGCCGCGGGAAGTTGCGCCAGATGGCGGTCTCGACGGCGAGGTAGTCGTCGCGCCGGCGCGCCGCATCGATGCGCGCCAGGATGTCGGCGACGTGCGGGTTGCGCTGCTTCAGATAGGCGGCGGCGAAGGCGCGGCCGCAGAGCCGCGTGAACCAGCGCTGCCCCTTGAGCCAGCAGAAGGCGCGCGTGAACCAGTTGACGGGCGAGAAGCCGCCCGAGTTGACGACGACGAGCGCGCGCACCAACTCCGGCCGCCGCGCCGCCAGCCGCAGCGCCGCGAATCCGCCGATCGAGTTCCCGATGATGACCGCGGGCCCGAGCGCCAATCCCGCCACCAGCTCCTCGATGAGGTCGGCCATCATCGGCGCCGAGGCCGGCGTCGTGGTCGTCAGCGCCGGCGACTCGCCCATCCCGGGCCAATCGACGGCGACGGTGCGAAAGCGTCGCGCCAGCTCCGGCATCACCGCGTCGAACGCGTGCCGGTCGTGGCCGTTGGCGCACAAGAGCAGCATCGGCGGCCCCTGGCCGCGAACCTCGTATGCAACCTCTCCGAACGACGTCCGCATCAACATGGTAGTGATACTAATATCACCAGCGGCGCGAGGCAAGCCCGAAGGGTAGTGCGCGCCGCTCAGCGACGAGCGGTCAGCGACGAGCGGTCAGCGACGAGTGGTCAGCGGTCGAGGCCGCAGACGCGCCAGCCCTGCGACGACTTCTTGAGGAGCAGGATGAACTCGTCGCCGCCGACCTTGCCGATGGCGAACAGCATGTCGCTCGGCTCGCCGCCCGGCGGCAGGCCGCCGAGCCGACCGCGAATCCCCGCCGGCGTCAGCACGTCGAGGGCGCCGAGCGCGCGCTTCGGCGGCGCCTCGGCGAGGAGCTGCTTGTACATGGTCTTGAGCGTCGCCGCGTCGCGCGCGATGGTCTCGCCGGCGGCGGTGAACGGCGTCGCGCTCCAGCCGGCCAACCACGACGCGTCCCCGCGGCTGTAGGCGGCAAACCAGCCCGCGGCCGCGTCGCGCACCTCGGTCGTCACTTCGGGCACGACCACCGTCGGTGCGGTCGGCTTCGCCGTGGGCACGTCGTCGTCGCCGCGCGGCCGCGCCGTCGGCTCGCGATGGAGCTGTCGCGGCGCCTCGCGGCCCACCGGCTGCCCCAGATTGTTCGCGCCGCCGCCCGAAGCGCCGCCGCCCCCCAACACCACGCCCACCTATCCGACCGGG
>JAQBQH010000195.1 GCA_028287105.1 Myxococcales bacterium | reverse complement strand
CGTCGCGCGAGCCGGGTGCATATTCGCGTGGCGCCGGCGGAGGGTCGCGCGGTCCTGGCGGAGGGTCGCGCGGTCCCGGCGGAGCGTCGCGCGGGCCCGGCGGAGCGTCGCGGGGTCCTGGCAGGTCGCGCGGTCCGGGTGCCTATTCGCATGGCGCCGGCGCCCAGTTTCGCGGCCCGCGTGGCGCGTCGCGCGAATTCGGCGGCGCGTCGCGCGAGTCCGAGGCGCCGTCGCGCGAGCCGGACGCCGCTCCGACCGGGCCGAGCGCCTATTCACGCGGGCCGAGCGGCAAGCGCCGCGCGCCCGCTCCCGAGCGAGAGCAGGGCGGCCGGGGCCGCGGATCGGCGCCCGAGTCGCGCGCCCCCGGTGGTCGCGGCCGTGGCGCCAGCCCGAAGTCGCGCGGCGGCGATCGTCCTACCGCGCGCCCCGACGCGCGCGAACGTCCGCGCAAGTCGGGCCCGCCGCCGACCGCGACGGTGCGTGCGCACACCAAGCTCCCCGAGGTCGTGCCCGGGCCATCCGGTCCGCCGCGTCCCGGCGAGTGGGTCTTCGCGACGCGACCTGGCGCCGAGATCGACCTCATGGAGGAGCTCTTCTACGGCGACGAGCATGCGCGTCCGCGCATCGTCTCACCGTCGCTGGTGGCGGCCTCGCGCAAGCCCGGCGAGCCGGCGTTCGCGCGCCAGGGCTTCAAGGTGCTGACCATCGTCGAGCCGGACGGCCTCGGCCGCGCCGTCGCCTCGGTGCTCGCCGGCACCGGCGCACCGCAGCCCTGGGCGTTCGACGTCTGGGTCCCCGACTCCGACGAGGCCAACCGCCTCAACGCCCGCGCCACCGAGATCCACGCCAACGCCCACATCGAGGGCCCCTGGGCGCGCCTGCGCGTCGGCGACGCCCGCGCCGCGCTCGCCGAAAACGGCCTCTACGCCCAGGCCTGCCTCCTGCCGCCGGGGGATCGCGTCGCCGTCGGTGTCGGACCGGCGCGCGATGCACCCAGTCTCGCTCCCGGCGGTCGTCTGCGCGTGCACGTCTCCGAGCAGGCGCCGTCGCGCGCGGCCATGAAGCTGCTCGAGGCCTTCCTCTGGCTCGACCGCTCTCCCGAGCCGGGCGACGTCTGCGTCGACCTCGGCGCCGCGCCCGGCGGCTGGACCTGGGTGCTGCTCGAGCGGCGCGCGCGCGTCTACGCCGTCGACCCCGCCTTCATGGCGCGTTCGCTACAGGGCAAGCCCGGCCTCGAGCACATCCGCGCCGACGCTTTCAAGTTCGACCCCACCGATCCCGTCGACTGGCTCTTCAGCGACATGGCGTGGCGCCCGCTGGAGTCGGCCGCGCTGCTCGCCAAGTGGGCGCGCCGCGGCTGGGCGCGACTGATGATCGCCAACATCAAGCTGCCGATGAAGAAGAAGGCCGAGATGCTGGTGCGTGTGCGCGAGATCCTGACCGACGCCGGCTGGAAGAACCTGCGCATCCGGCAGCTCTATCACGACCGCGAAGAGGTCACGATCGCCGCCGTCCGGCTCTGACCCGACCGGCTCTCTCGTCGCTAGAACATATCGCCCGGCAATCCGCCGCCGCCACCACCGCCGCCGCCACCCCCGCCGCCGCCGCCCCCACCACCACCGGTCATGTCAGGCGGAAGCGGCATCACGCACATGCCGTTGCCGGCGCAGACGTTGCCGCTCAAGCAGGTCATGCCCGCGCAGCAAAGCTGACCGTCCTGCCCGCACATCACGCACCTCGACCCGTCGCACACGAGGTTGCCGGCGTTGCACTGTCCCGCCAGCGGCACTCCGTTGGGCGCCGGCGCGCGCATCATCAACGGTCCCTGACAGCAAGGCTCGTTGGGATCGCCGCAGTGCTCGCACACTCCCGCCACGCACACGGCGGTCGGCGGACAGGTGACCGTGCTGCAGCCCGCCATGTCGAACACCGACGTCAAATCGGCGGGCGGCTGGTAGAGGTCCGCGCCCGCCAGGTCGACGAGCGTCATGTCGGACGGCGTCGGCATCGACATGTCCACGAGCGGCGGCGGCTTGGCCAGATCGGGCGCGCCATGCACCGTCACCGGCGTCAGATCGACGCACTTGTCGTCGGGGCCGCACGCCTTGTCCTTCTGCGCGCACTCGACATTGCCGAGGCAGTTGGCATAGAGCACGAAGTCGAGGCGCAGGCTCTGCTCCTCGGCAAACGTAAACACCGCTGCGTTCGAGATCACCGCCATCTCGTTGGTGCCGATGGCGTCGACCTGCACGCGCACCGAGTCCTGCGCGCGGCTCTTGCCCGGGAACAGCACCGCGCTGACGGGGATCTCGAAGCATCCCGCCGACAGGTTCTCGTGGCACAGGTTGACGTCCTGATCGAAGACGAGGTCGTCGGCGGCGGCGGTGCGGTCCTGAACCACGAGGTGCACCTTGTGCAGGTCCTCGGGGATGCGCACGCCGGCGGTGGTGATGACGATGATCGCTTCGGTCTGATGCTTGGTGCAGCCGGCAGCGGCCGCGCCGAGCGCCGCCAAGGCGACCGCGAACAGCGCCGCGCGCATCAGCGGGTCCCCGGATGCGGCCCGAGCGAGGTCACGGTGTAGGGGTCCGTCTTGGTCTGCGTGAGCGCCAGCGCCAGCGCCACGCCGCCGCCGACGAGCAGCACGCCACCGACGGTGAGCGAGATCGCCAGGATCTTGTTGCGCCGCTTCTTCTCGGCCTCGGTCGGGCCGGTCTGCACGAACGCCGGCTGCTGGATGACGACGGTGCGAATCTCCGGCGGTGCCTTCGGCGGCGCATTCTTCTGCCGCTCCGCCTCCGCCTCGGCCTCGCGCTTCTGCCGCTCGACGTCGAGGATCTTCTGCTCTTCCTCGAGCGTGGCGATGCGCTTCTCGATGCGATCCTTGTCGGGATCACCGGGCGAGAGCCGCAGGAACGAGCGCAGCGCCTCGGCCGCCTCGTGCGGGCGCTTCAGCCCCTGCAGCGCCGACGAGATGTTGTAGAGCAGCGCCGGCTCGTGCGAGAGCTGGAACGACTCCTTGAATTTGTCGTAGGCCAGCTGGTAGTCGCCGGTCTCGTACGCGGCGCGCCCGACCTTGAACGAGTCGCGGGCGGCCTGCTCCTGGCGGGCATCGGCTCCGGCGACCGTGCACCAGAGGATGAGGCCGATGGCGGCGAAGAGGCGCATGGCCGATGAATCATACTACGGCGGCCCCCCGCATTTCCAGATGCGAGGTTCTAAGGCAGCGTGAAGTCTTTGATACTGACGATGCCGTCGGACAGCTGCACCGGCCGGCCGGAGTCGTCCGTGGCCATGTGCACGACGGTGGCGTCGGGGAAGCCGGCGCGGTAGCCGTTGATGTGGGTGGGCTCGTTGTCGAAGGCGGCGACGACCGGGCCGAGCGCCTCGAGGCGCGCGTAGGCCTCGATCTTCCAATCGTCGTCGGAGAGCTCGAAGACCGGCTTCATGAGCAGCTGCACCCGCGCGCCCGGCACCGGGAACGACAGGCGCTCGAAGCTCTCGACGGTGCCGCCGCGCATCGGCTCGTGGCGACCGGTGCAATAGGCGATGAAGCCGCCCGCGTCGGCGACCGCGGCCAGGTAGTCGCGTGCGCCGGCGATGGGGGCGTCGTCGCGGCAGTACTCGGACGTGAAGAAGCGCTGGCGCCAGAACTCCTTGGCCTCGTCGGTCCAGCGCGCGACCTCGTCGGGGCCGAGGCCGGCGTTGGCCATGGCGCGCTGGATGCTCCAGTCGACCCAGTGCTCGGTGCGGGCTCCGGCGAGCGCCGGGATGCCGTGCGCGGCGCCGAACTCGCGGAGGATGCGTGCCTGGCGGGGTCGATTGTCCAGCAGCGTCGAATCGAGATCGAAGACGGCGACCGCGCCGGGCAGCGCCGCGACGCGGGCCAAAACTCGTCGGAGAACGGTGGGATCGACGGTGAGCGAGCTCCGTAGTGCGGCGATCATTCGCACCTATCTATCATACGACCGGCCCACGACGGCCCATTTAAGGAGGGGCGCGGCTTGACACGCCGGGTCGCCCAGACTACGCCATCGACACGATGCGCCTCTGGCTCGCCATCAAGTGTTTCTTCCTCATCCTGTTCACCCGACGGTTGCCGCCGGAGGCCGCCGAGCTCCTGCCGCGGCAGGTGGCCGGCCGGCTGCCGGTGCCCGAGGCTGAGATCGTCGATGCGGCGATCGTCACGACGGTACCGGGGATGCCGGAGCTCGACTCGACGCAGCCGATGACGACGCCCCCACGGCCGCCCGCCGCGGTGTCGGCCGCGAAGGCGGACGGCCACGGCGACGGCGCCGTGCAGCTGCTGGCGATCTTGCAGCGCGAGGGGCGCCTGCTCGACTTCCTGCAGGAGGAGGTCGACGCCTACTCCGACGCGCAGATCGGCGCCGCCGTGCGCGACATCCACCGCGGCTGCAAGAAGGCGCTCGCCGAGCACATGCCGATGGAGCCGGTCTTGCGCGACGCCGAGAACGCGCAGGTCCGTGTCGACGCCGGCTTCGATCCGTCGCGCATCCGGCTCGTCGGCAACGTCGTCGGTGAGCCGCCCTTCACCGGCGCCTTGCGACATCACGGCTGGCGCATCTCCAAGGTCTCCTTGCCGGTGCCGGCGCGCGGCACCGACCCGAGCGTGGTCGCGCCCGCGGAGGTCGAGCTGGCATGAGCGCCGCCCGCTTCGTCGTCGGTGTCGATCTCGGCACCACCAACTCGGCCGTCGCCTTCATCGATTCGTCGTCGGAGGCGCCGAAGATCGAGATGTTCGCCATTCCGCAGCTGGTGGCGCCGGGTATGGTCGAGCCGCGTCCGACGCAGCCCTCGTTCCTCTACCTGCCCGCCGACGCGGAGTTCAAGAAGGAGCAGCTCGAGCTGCCATGGGGGCAAGCCAACGCCATCGTCGGCGAGCTGGCGCGCAACCACGGCTGGCAGGTGCCGGCGCGCCTGGTCTCGTCGGCGAAGTCGTGGCTGTCGCACGCGGGCGTCGATCGCCTGAGCCCGATCTTGCCGTGGCAGGCGCCCGCCGAGGTGCCCAAGGTGTCGCCCGTCGAGGCCTCGGCCCGCTACCTCGGCCATGTGCGCGCCGCCTGGGACCACGCCCATCCCGACGCGCCGCTCGCCGAGCAGGACGTGCTGCTCACCGTGCCGGCCTCGTTCGACAGCGTGGCGCGCGAGCTCACCGTGCGCGCCGCCGTCGACGCGGGGCTGCCGCACGTGACGCTCCTCGAGGAGCCGCAGGCGGCGTTCTACTCCTGGCTGGGCAACGCCGGCGACGGCTGGCGCAACGAGCTCTCCGTCGGTGACGTGGTGCTGGTCTGCGACGTCGGCGGCGGCACCACCGACTTCTCGCTCATCGCGGTCAGCGCCACCAACGGCAACCTGGAGCTCGAGCGGGTCGCCGTCGGCGACCACATCCTCCTCGGCGGCGACAACATGGATCTGGCGCTCGGCCACACCGTCCGCGCGCGCCTCGAGGCCGAGGGGCACAAGCTCGACAACTGGCAGTTCACGTCGCTGGTGCACTCGTGCCGCACCGCCAAGGAGCAGCTCTTCTCGCCCGGCGATCGCGACTCGGCGCCGGTGGTGGTGCTCGGTCGCGGATCGAAGGTGATCGGCGGCTCGGTGCGCACCGAGCTTGGGCGCGCCGACGTCGAGCGCGTCCTCGTCGACGGCTTCTTCCCCGAGACCGCGCTCGGCGACAAGCCGAAAAAGGCGCGCAGCGTCGGTCTGCGCGAGCTGGGCTTGCCGTTCGCCGCCGACGCCGCCATCACGCGCCACCTCTCGGCCTTCGTCGGTGCGCATCGCAAGGCGACCGCGGTCCTGTTCAACGGCGGCGTCATGAAGGGGCGCCCGCTCCGGCAGCGGATCATCCAGACGCTCGACTCGTGGGCCGATTCGCCCGAGGACGATCTCAAGGTCCTCGGCGGCACCGATCTCGATCTCGCCGTCGCCCACGGCGCCGCCTACTACGGCATGGTCCGGCGCGGCAAGGGCGTGCGCATTCGGGGCGGCACGGCGCGCGCCTACTACATCGGCATCGAGTCGTCGATGCCGGCGGTGCCCGGCCTCGAGCCGCCGATGCGCGCGCTCTGCGTGGCGCCGTTCGGCATGGAAGAGGGCACCGAGGCCGAGGTGGTCGACCAGGAGTTCGGGCTCGTCGTCGGCGAGCCGGCCGAGTTCCGCTTTCTGGCCTCGTCGACGCGGCGCGACGATCGCGTCGGCACCATGGTCGAGGACGCGCGTCGCGAGGAGCTCAACGAGCTGTCGCCCGTCGCCACCGCCCTCGAAGCCGACGCCGCCCACGCCGGGCAGCTCATCCCGGTGACGCTGCGCTCGCGCGTCACCGAGGTCGGCACGCTCGAGCTGTGGTGCGTCGAGCGCCAGGGCGACCGTCGCTGGAAGCTCGAATACAACGTGCGCGAGGGCGTCGCCCAGTAATGCGCGCGGCGGCGGGGCACTGATGTCGCGCATCGTCGGCATCGATCTCGGCACCACCAACTCGGCGCTGGCGCACATCGATCCCGAGCGCGGCGCGCGCATCGTCTCCGACGAGATCTTGCAGACCGTCGGCGCCGGCGAGGTGCTGCCGCGCCCGACGCTGCCGTCGTTCCTGTACCTGGCCGGGGAGCACGAGCTGCCGCCCGACGCGCTGAAGCTGCCGTGGCCGGCGCTGCCCGGCGCGCCCTACAACCGCATCGTCGGCGAGTTCGCGCGCACGCAGGGCACCAACGTGCCGGCGCGCCTGGTCTCGTCGGCCAAGTCGTGGCTGTGCCACCCGCGCGTCGACCGGCTGGCGCCGATCCTCCCGTGGGGCGAGAGCACCGTCGAGACCGAGCGCATCTCGCCCGTCGAGGCCTCGGCGTCCTACCTGCGCCACATGGTCGGCTACTGGCAGCACACCCACGGTCGCGTGCTCGCCGACGAGGACGTGATCCTCTGCGTGCCGGCGTCGTTCGACGAGGTGGCGCGCGAGCTGACCGTGCGCGCCGCCGCCGAGGCGGGCCTCGAGCGCGTCACGCTGCTCGAAGAGCCGCAGGCGGCCTTCTACGCCTGGCTGGCCGATCACGCGACCTCCGAGCTCACCGTCGGTGACACCGTGCTGGTCTGCGACATCGGCGGCGGCACCACCGATTTTTCGCTCATCACCGTCAAAGAGGGGCCGACCTTCGAGCGCACCGCCGTCGGCGACCATCTGCTCCTCGGCGGCGACAATCTCGATCTGGCGCTCGCCCGCCGCGTCGAAGGGCGGCTCATGCGCGGCGGCAAGCTCGATCCGCACGCCTTTCAGCAGCTCGTGCAGGCCTGCCGCGTCGGCAAAGAGCGCCTGCTCGGCGACGAGAATCGCGCCGCCTGGACCGTCACCATCGCCGGCCGCAGCTCGAAGCTCATCGGCGGCGCCATGCACGACGAGATCACCCGCGCCGACGCCGAGGAGCTGGTCCTCGACGGCTTCTTCCCGCGCGTCGAGGCCGGCGCCGGACCCGAGCGGCGACGCCTGGGCATCCAGGAGTTCGGCTTGCCCTACGCCGCCGACCCTGCGATTACGCGCCACCTGGCCGCCTTTCTGAAGCTGCACGGCGCGCGTCCGACGGCGGTCTTGTGGAACGGCGGCGTGCTCAAGTCGGCCGCCATCCGTACGCGCATCCTCGATGTCCTGGCCGCCTGGCTCGGCGCGGCGCCGCGCGTTCTCGCCAACGACGCCCCCGACCTCGCCGTCGCCCGCGGCGCCGCCTACTACGGCCTCGCCCGTCGCGGCACGGGCGTCCGCATCACCGGCGGCTCCGCGCGTGCCTATTACCTCGGCATCGACACCGCCGAGGTCAAGCCGGGGCAGGTCACGGTCCTGTGCCTCACCCCGCGCGGCTTCGAGGAGGGGGCCGAGGTGACGCTGACCGAGCATGCGCTGGAGCTCCTGACCAACCGCCCGGTGCGCTTCCGCCTGTTCTCGTCGTCGGACCGCGTCGGCGACCGCGCCGGCGAGCTCCTGACGCTGCCGCCCGACGGACTGGCCGAGCTGCCGCCGATGTACACCGTCCTCCGCTTCCTGCGCTCGTCGCACGAGACGGCGCTCAGCGTGAACCTGCACGCGGCCATGACCGAGATCGGCACCCTCGAGGTCGAATGCGTGGCGCGCGCCACCGGCAACGAGCAGGAAGATCGCTGGAAGCTGGCCTTCGATCTGCGCGCCCCCGAGCAGCGTGGCGAGGGTCAGCCGGCCCACAGCGTCTCGCCCGCAGCGACGGTGGCCGAGGCCGTCGACCCGGCTCGCATCGAGCGCGCCATCGCCGTCTTGAAGGGGCTCTATGGGAATCGCGAGGCGCCGGCGCCCGTTGATCCACCGAGCGTCATGAAGGAGCTGCAGGCGATCCTCGGTCCCAAGGATTCGTGGTCGTTCACCGTCTTGCGCGCGCTCTTCGAGCCGCTCAAGGATCTGCGGGGCGGCCGCGGCAAGTCGGCGCCCCACGAGGCGCGCTGGATGAACCTCGTCGGCTACACGCTCCGTCCGGGGCTCGGCTATCCGCTCGACGACTGGCGCGTCAAGGAGACCTGGCGCCTGTTCAACGCCGGCCTCGTCCACGACAAGGACGACCCCTGCAAGCTCGAGTGGTGGATCTTGTGGCGGCGCGTCTCGGGTGGGCTCACCAAGACGCAGCAGGACGAGATCTTCAAGCGCATCGCGCCGCACTTTCTGCCGACGTTCGCGAAAAAGGCCGACAGGAAGCCCCCCGGTGCGCAGGAGACCGCCGAGATGTGGCGCTGCGTGGCCTCGATGGAGCGCATCCCGGCCAAATCGAAGTCGGAGCTCGGCGACGTCCTGGTCGGGCAGATCGAGAAGAAGAAGCTCGGCGAGCAGTCGCTGTGGGCGCTCGGTCGCCTCGGCGCGCGCGTGCCGCTCTACGGCCCCGTGGAGGGCGTGGTGGCGCGCGGCCGCGCCGAGAAGTGGGTCGAGCGGCTCCTGGCGATGGAGTGGCGCGGCGATGCTCAGGCGCTGGCGGCGGCCGAGATCGCGCGTGCCTCCGGCGATCGGGCGCGCGATCTCGACGAATCGCTGCGTCGTCGTCTCGCCGATCGGCTGCAGTCGGCGCCCGAGGGTGGCCGCCTGGCGCGGCTGGTTCTGGAGCCGACCGCGCGGGAGGCGCGCGAGGAGCGGCTCGCCTTCGGCGACTCGCTGCCGTCGGGTCTGCGTCTCGTCGCCGAGGTGGGCACATGAGGACCGAGCTGGGGCAGGGCGTCTCCCCGCGCGCGCCCGGCGTGCGCCTCATCGTCTATTACAAGGCGACCAAGGCGGTGGTCTGCCTGCTCCTCGCGCTCGCGATCACGCTCATGATCGTCACCGGCTATGTCCAGCGGGCGCAGATGCTCGCCGCTGCGCTGCGCGCCGATCTCGTCAACGACTGGGCCATCAAGCTGGGCGAGTTGGCGCTGCGCTGGCTGCAGGCCTCGCGGCTCTGGTGGATCGTCCTGGCGCTCCTCGGTGAAGCGGTGATCGGGGGGGTCGAGGCGCTGGCGCTCCAGCGCGGCTACCGCTGGGGCGCCTGGCTCGTCGTCGCCGCCACGTCGCTGCTGCTGCCGGTCGAGGTCATCGAGCTCTCGCACAAGACGACGCTCGTGCGCCTCACCATCTTCCTCGGCAACCTGGCGATCGTGTGGTACCTGCTCCGGCGCGCGATGAAGGAGCATCACGCCGAGCATCCGCATTACCCCCGCTGATAGCTTTGGGACGGCTGGGGTCGCGGACGCAGTGAGGCGACCTCCCGGCGTCGGAATCCGTCGCAGTCGCCGCT
>JAQBQH010000182.1 GCA_028287105.1 Myxococcales bacterium | reverse complement strand
CGCCGGCACCGCGGCCACTACGACCCTGGCTGTTGCCGGCGCGCTTCTCGTCGTCGCGCCCGCGCCTGCGTGCCGGCGATGGACGAAGCGGCTTTCTGCCGTCGCGTTTGTCATCGCGCCGCTTGCCGCCCGGCGGCTCGATGATTGCCGGCGCCGACGCCGTGTGCGAGAGCAGCGCGAAGTCGATCTTGCGCTGTTGCACCGAGACGTTCTCGACGCGCACCTTGACCGGATCGCCCAGCGCGAACTGCCGCCCCGTCGTGCGCCCGACGAGCCGCTGCGTCTGCTCGTCGTACTCGTACTGATCATCGAGGACGCCGAGCTTGACCAGCCCCTCGACGAACGGCTTCTCGATCTGCACGAACAGCCCGAACGAGACCACCGCCGCGACCGTGCCTTCGAACTCCTCGCCGATGCGGTCCTTCATGAGCACGGCGCGGTACAGATCGACGACGCTGCGCTCGGCCTCCATGGCGCGCCGCTCCGACTTCGACGACTCGACCGCCATCTGCTGCAGCGTCTCTCGTGACGACCGCGTGCCCGGATTGCCGCCCGCCGGCAAGCCGTCGGCGTGCAGAGAATTCTTCAGCAGGCGATGCACGATCAGATCCGGATAGCGGCGAATCGGCGACGTGAAGTGCAGATAGTCGGGCGCGCCCAGGCCGAAGTGGCCGACGTTGGTCGTGTCGTAGACCGCCTGCTTGAGCGTGCGCAGCATCATGAAGTTGAGCGCGCGCTCGATCGGCTTGCCCTTGATCGAGACGAGGAAGGCGAACAGCTTCTTCGGCGAGCGGCCGTCCTCGGGGTCGAACTGCAGCCCGAACGCCTGTGCCAGGTTGGCGAACAGCTGGAGCCGCTCGTCGCTGGGGATGTCGTGCACGCGCCAGACGGTGTCGAGCTCCCGGCTGCCGAAGTGGCGCGCCACCGACTCGTTGGCCGCGAGCATGAAGTCTTCGACGAGCTGATAGGCGCCCTTGACGGCGGCGTCGCCGCGCGACTGCACCACGTCGCGCACGCGCGTCGGATCGTCCTCGTCGAGCACCACCTTGGCCTCGGGCAGATCGAAGTCGAGTGAGCCGCGCTCGAGGCGACGCGCGCGCATGCGCCTGGCCAGCGCCGCCATGCGCTCGAGATCGGGCAGGAGCGGCTGATAGCGCGCGCGGGCGCCGCGGAAATCGCCGCTCAGCGCTGCCGCCACGCCCGGATAGTCGAGCCGCGCGTGCGAGCGGATGACCGCCGCGCAGAAGTACTCGTCGTGCACTCCGCCCTGCGGATCGATCTCCATGCGCGCGACCATCGCCATGCGATCGACGTCGGGGTTGAGCGAGCAGATGCCGGCCGAGAGCTGCCGCGGCAGCATCGGGATGGCGCGATCGGGCAGGTAGACCGAGCAGCCGCGCTTGCGCGCCTCGGCGTCGAGCGGCGTGCCCGGACGCACGTAGTGCGAGACGTCAGCGACCGCGACCCACAGCCGCGACCACTCGGGACCCTTGGGGCTCGCCTCGACGCAGACCGCGTCGTCGAAGTCGCGCGCGGTCTCGGGATCGATGGTCATGAAGTTGCGCTCGCGCAGATCGACGCGATCGGCGAGGTCCTCGAGCTTGACCTCCGTCGGCGCCTGCTCGGCCGCCTTCAGGACCTCCTCGGGGAACTCGGTCGGGATGTCGCTGATGATGAGGATCTTCTCGATCTCGGTGCGCGGATCGTCGGGGTCGCCGAGGACGTGGATGATGCGCGCCGACAGCGGCTCGTCCGACATGGTCGGGTAGCGCGTGATCTCGGCGACGACGGCCTGGCCGTCCTTGGCGCCGTTGGGCGCGCCGTCGAGGAGCACGTGTCCGCCGGTGGCGGCGATGCGCGGATCGTCGGGCTCGATGTAGCTCGCGCGCGCCTGCTTGCGGAAGGTGCCGGTGAGCTTGGCGCGGCCGCGGTCGAGGATCTTCTCGACGCGCCCTTCGGTGCCCTTGTAGCCGAGCCAGGTCGACAGGGCGATCTTGTCGCCGTCCATCGCCGGGCCGCGGTTGCGCGCGGCGACGAACGCGTCGTCCTCGCCGTCGTCGCGCACGACGAAGCCGTAGCCGGCGGGGTGCACGCGCAGCGATCCGGTCACCCAGCCCTTGGGCAGCGCCTCGCCAGTCGGGCCGGCTTTGACGACCGGCGCCTCGCGGCCGACGACGCGATAGCGGCCGCCGGGCGCCTTCTCCACGACCTTCTCGTCGACGAGGGTGCCGAGCAGCGTGCGCAGCCGATGGCGCCCCTTGACGTCGGCGCCCATGGCGTCGGCCAGCTCGTGCGTACGGAGCCCATCCCAAGCTGCATTGCGCAGCGCCTTCAACAGATTCTCTTTGTCGATATTCATTCGAAGGCGGGCAGGATAGCGCAATCAGCGCAAAGCGTGGAGCGCTCGGTCGTCGTTTCCGATATAGACGGTACCATCGGCGCCGAGGGCGGGCGTCGCGTCGACGTCACCGTCGAGGAGCAGGCTCCAGGCGAGCTTGCCGTCGGCCGCAATCGCGTACAAGCGATCGTCCTCGCTGCCGATGAGGACGGTGCCGGCAGCGTCGACGAGCGGCGACGACATGATGCGATCGGCGGTGCGAAAGCTCCAGGCGACCACGCCGCCCGGGCGCACGGCGTAGACCGCGCCGTCGAAGCTGCCGACGTAGACGGTGCCGTCGGCGCCGATGGCGGGCGAGCTGCGGATGGGGCCGCCGGTGGTGACGGCCCAGCGCACGCCGCCGCCGGGGCCGAGCGCGTAGAGCTTGTGGTCGTCGCTGCCGACGTAGACCATGCCGTCGGCGCTGACGGCGGGCGAGCTGTCGATGTCGTCGCCGGCGCGGAAGTCCCAGCGCTTGAGCCCGTCGGGGCCGACGGCGTAGAGCGCGTCGTCGTGGCAGCCGACGTAGACCGTACCGTCGTAGCCGACGGCGGGCTGGGCGGCGCAGTGGGTGGTGCCGGGCGAGAACTTCCACTTGAGCTTGCCGTCGGGAGCGAGGGCGTAGAGGCCGTCGGCGCTGACGTAGATGGTGCCGTCGGGGGCGACGGTGAGGCCGTCGACGTCGCAGCGCGCGCCCTCGGGGCCGACGCCGGTGGCGACGCGGCAGGGGCCGGTGGTGAACGACCAGCGCAGCGCGCCGTCCTTCAAGTCGAAGGCGTAGACCTTGTCGTCGTCGCCGCCGGCGTAGACCACGCCGCCGGGGCCGAGCGCGGGCGAGCTCCACACCAGGTCGCCGGTCGGGTGGCGCCACAAGATCTTACCGGCGGGATCGACGGCGTAGATCGACTTGTCGTGCGAGCCGAAGACGAGCGTGCCGTCGTCGGCGATGGCGGGCGACGAGATGACCACGCCGCCGGTGGCGACGTGCATGACCTCTTTGGGCTGGGTCGTCGGCGCGCGGAAGCGGCTGCGACCCGAGTGCGTGGCGTCGACGTGGAACATGGCCGAGGCGCCGATGGGCGCGGGGGCCTGCGGCAGCGCCAGATCGGCCGGTGCCGCCGCGAGGCCGCCGTCGAGGAGGACACCACCGTCGGGATTGCCGTCGCTGGTGCCGCCGTCGGCGGGCGACCTCGGCGGGCGCGGTGCCGGATCGATGCAGGCGTGCGCGACGCAGATGCGCGTGCCTTTGCAATCGACGTCCTTGCCGCAGCCCGACGGCAGCGTCGAGGCCGGGGGGCAGCCGGCCGCGAGCAAGACGAGCGCGACCCGAGCGAACGCGGCGACGCGGGCGCGCTTCACGCGGGCACGTTGGCGCTCGGCACGACGCGCAGGCTGTGGATCATCGCCAGGCTGAGCGCAGCGTCGAGGTCGGGCGCGATCGCCAGATGGCCGCGCTCGGGCGCGATGCCGGCGCGCGCCACCACCTCGGCCACCTGCGGGCGCATGCCCGCCAGGATCACTTTGTTGCCCGAGCGCTTGAGCTTGTCGATCGAGGTCTCGAGCGCCACCAGACCCGTCGCGTCGATGGCGGGCACCTGACCGAGGAACAAGATGACCGCCTGCGGCTGCCCCGCGTCCTTGGTGCCGGAGATGTTGTCGAACGCGCTCATCGCCCGCTGCGCCGCGCCGAAGAAGAGCGGGCCGGCGATCTCGTAGAGCTTGACCCCGGGCGGCAGGTCGAGCCTCTGCATCGTGCCGACGTCGAGCTTGGTCTCCGACAGCTCCGCCATGCGGCGCATGAACAAGAGCGCCGCCAGCACCACGCCGACCGACACCGCGATCACCATGTCGAACACCACCGTCAACGAGAAGCAGGTCAAGAGCACCAGCGCGTCCGAGCGCGGGGCGACGCGCAGGATGTGGATGAAGTGGCGCGCCTCGGCCATGTTCCTGGCGACGGTGAGGAGGAGCGCCGCCAGCGCGGCCATCGGCAGATAGGCGACCAGCGGGGCCAGCGCCACCGTGCACAGGAGCACGAACACGGAGTGGATGACGGCGGCGAACGGCGAGCGCGCGCCGGCGCGAATGTTGGTCGCGGTGCGCGCCAGCGCGCCCGTGGCGGCGATGCCGCCGAAGAGCGGGCAGACGACGTTGGCGATGCCGAGCGCCATGAGCTCCGCGTTCGGATCGTGGCGCGTGCCGCTCATGCCGTCGGAGACGACGGCAGCGAGCAGCGACTCGATGGCGCCCAGCATGGCGATGACAAAGGCCGGCCCGAGGAGCGCCTGCACCAGCGTGAACGAAAAATGCATCGGCGCGCCGCCGGCGCCCGGCATGGCGAACGGATTGAGCGGCAAGGGCGGCAGCGGCGGGATACCCGGCACCACGTGACCGCTGACCAGCGACGAGAAGCGCGAGCCGATCGTCGCGACGTGAAATCCCGGGATGAAGTGCGCCGCCGCCGCCGCGCCCACCGACGCCAGCACCAGCGCGATGAGCGGCGCCGGCACCCGCTTCTGCAGCCGAGGAATGACGAGCAGCATCGCCAGCGTCACGACGCCGACGCCGAGCTCCCAGCCCGACACGGTGCCGCGCGCGTGGAACATCAGACGCCAACGTTCCACGTAGCTCTCGGGCGCGCTGAACGACAGCCCGAAGAAGTCCTTGAGCTGAATGGTCCCGATGACCACGGCGATGCCGGCGGTGAAGCCGGTCGTCACCGGATGCGGGATGTACTGAATGAGGTTGCCCAGCTTGAGCGCGCCCATGGCGATGAGGATGACGCCCGCCATGAGCCCCGCGACCAGCAGCCCGCCGAGGCCGAACTTGACGACGATGGGGACCAGGATGACGACGAACGCCGCCGTCGGGCCGGTGACCTGGCAGCGCGTGCCGCCGAGGAGCGCGCAGACGACGCCGGCGATGATGGCGGTGTAGAGGCCGTGCTGCGGCGCCACGCCCGAGGCGATGGCGAGCGCCATCGAGAGCGGCAGTGCCACGACGCCGACCACGAGGCCGGCCATGAGGTCGGCGCGAAAATCGCCGCCGCCGTACCCTTCCTTGAGCTTTTCGCGCAGGCCGTAGGCCAACGTGGAGGGGACGCCCGTGAGGACGTCGAGATAGCGCGGCACGACGGCATAGTAGCACCGTCGTGCCGCGATGCAGCGAGAGGCGAAGGCTAAGCTAGGGCTTGCAAGAGGCGACGTCGCCCTCGGTGTCCGAGGGATTCCAGGTGTCCGTGAAATAGGTGCGCGCGAACGAATTGCTCCAGCACTCGGTCAGCGTCTGGTCGCTCGCCAGGCTGCCGCCGGTGGCCTTGACGTCGCTGCGACCCTGACCGCTCGCCAGCCACTGCGACTTGATGCCGACCACTTCGGTCGCGCGCAAGGGGTCGTGGTCGACGTCGGCCTTGGTGACGAACTCGAAATTGCCCGAGGTGTCGGCGTTCTCGGCGTAGCGATAGAGCGCGTCGTTCGGCGTGTACGAGCCGATGCCGTCGTCGAAGTTCTTGAACGCGACCTCGACCACGCGCGGGCTCGACGTGTTGTCGTACTTGACGGCGATGCCGCCCTGGGCGCGCACGCCCGGGTCGACCGCGCGCATGGCCGTGAAGTCGAACAGGAACTCACCGGCGCCGACGAGGTGCGAGACGACGTGCGCCTTGCCGACGATGATGCCTTGATAGGCGGAGTCCTGCGCGAAGCGCGGCTTGGCCGACAGCACGTAGGTGTACTCGATGGCGCCCGTCTTCTCGACGTCGAACTTCCACGTCGTCGGCGAGAGCGCCTCGGTGTGCGGGCCCCAGGTCGCGTGCGTCGCCGTCAGCGACGACGGCGTCGTGTCGGTGATGTGCTCGAGAACGAGCAGCGTCAGCCCGACGCCGCCGTTGACGACGGTGGTGACGCCGCGCGTGATCTCGTAGAACGTGGCGCGCTGTCCGACGAGCGCCTGCTCCGACTCGCTCACCGACGAAGCGGACGAGCCGCCGGCGCCGGGGACGTTGATGTTGACCGCCTGCTGCGAGGGAGCGGCCGAGCGGAACTGATCGGCCGGGTTGGCGCATCCGATCATGAACATGGCAATGACGACGTAGCGTTTCATTCGTATCTCCTTTGTTGTCTTAGAAGTCGGTGAGGGTGAAGCCGGCGAGGCACATCTCGTCGGTGGAGCCTTCGCCGAAGGTGATGTCCTTCGGCGTTTGCGGGACGCCGTCGATGAGCGGCTGATGCGCGGCGGAGTTGTCCCAGGTGCAGGTGGTCAGGAGCTGGTCGCCGGCGGCGACCTGGATCGGCTGCTTGAACTGGTAGCTGCCCTGCCAGTGGAAGTCCCACTTCGGGATGTCGATGACGCAGGACCTCTGACCGTTGGCGCGGACGAGATCGACGCGGATGGCGCTGCCGATCTGATGCATGTGCGGGAACGCCGACCACAAGAGGCCCGGCTTGCCCTGGTTGCCGGCGAGCGGGGTCGTCGTGAACTGCGCCATCGCGGTCGCCTGCACACCGACGGCGCCGGCGGGGATCTTGAACGTGTAGTTGCTGGTGCCGATGCCGTGCGGGATCTGCGTCAGCGTGGCGGCCGACCAGGCTTCGACGGTGATGCGGTTGGAGCCGCGGGCGTTGTCGAAGTTGTAGTGGACCTGGACCACGTAGCGCGTGCCGGCGGGGACCGGCGCGCCCGAGCCATTGGGGAACGGCTTGGGCTCGGAGCCGACCGCCGAGGCGCCGAGGGTGATGGCGTTGGCGAAGTTGGGGCCGCCGAAGCACTCGTAGCCGGGGAGCGGATCGGCGGCGTCGAGCTGATCGACGGCGGCCTTCTGCGCCGGGAGCTGCGCGTAGACGATGGTGTGGTGGACGATGGCCGGGTTGGTCGACTTCACACCGACGGCGACGAGGTTGAACGTCGAGGTCAGCGCGGGATCGATCACGAAGCAGCGGTATTCGTCGCGGCCCGCGAAGCTCGACGCGTAGTCGAGGCCGCTGTCGTACACCGCGGCGGGGGCGCCGAGCGCGTTGACGACGTTGGGCATGGGCGCGGGATGCGCGGCGTCGCCCGCCTGCGAGCCGCCGTCGACCCACTTGATGAGCTGATCGCGTTCGGCATCGGGCATGACGCGCTCGTCGTCGATTTGCGGGCAGCCGTTCGAGGTGTCGGGCGGCATCGGCGGCATGAGCTTGTTGGCGATGGCGGGCTTGATGAGCGACGCGTACTTCATCGCGTCGCCGTAGGTCTCGAGCGAGAACGGCGCGATGTTGCCCGGCGAGTGGCAGGCGACGCAGCGCGCGGCGAAGATGGGCGCCGTGTCCTGGTAGTAGGTCAGCGCCTCGCCCGGCACGACCGACGGATCGGTGGTGGCCGTGCTCTGCGACGTACAACCGGCGAGGAGGATGAACGTGGCGGCGAGACGCTTCATGCCGGGGCGCTATTGCAGCCGCGGTGCCGCCTCTAAGTAGCGGGAACACCGCCGTTCGGCCGGCAGAATGAGACCAGCCGACTCGGCGGCGGTGAGTCCGGACGACTCACATATTAATGGAGGGACGCTAGGGTGCCGGCGTCGCGGCTACTCGTCGGCGTCGGGGCGCTGATGCCGCGCCAGGAGCCGCTTGAAATGCATGCGGTCGAGACCGGCCGCGCGCGCGGCACGCGAGATGTTGCCGCCGTGCCGCGCCAACTGCGCCTCGAGGTAGCCCTTCTCGAAGTGCGACAGCAGCTCCTCACGCGCCTCGATGAACGGGCGCGCCAGATCGATGGCCGCGCCCGCCAGCGTCGCCGGCCCGACCGTGCCCTCGGGCGCATTGGACGGCCGCCGCGCCGCTGGCGCCGAATCGGCATCGACGCCGCCGGTGATGGCCATGGTGCGCTCGATGAAGTTGCGCAGCTCGCGCACGTTGCCCGGCCACGGATGCGACGTCAGCCGCTGCCAGTTCTCCTCGGTGATCGACGCGATCGCCTCCTTGGTGGCGGCCTCGTCGCCGTCGAGCGATTCGCGCACGAAGTGCTCCACGAGGAGCGGCACGTCGCCCTCGCGCTCGCGCAAGGGCGGCACGCGTACGCGTACGACGGCGAGGCGGTAGTAGAGATCTTCGCGGAAGGTGTTGCGGTTGACCTCGCGCACGAGGTCGCGGTTGGTCGCGGCGACGACGCGCACGTCGACCGGGATGACCTGCGACCCGCCGACGCGGCGAACCTCGCGCTTCTCGAGGACGCGCAGGAGCTTCGGCTGCAGCTCGATGGGCAGCTCGCCGATCTCATCGATGAAGAGCGTGCCGCCGTGCGCCTCCTCGAAGCGGCCGATGCGCCGCCCGTCGGCGCCGGTGAAGGCGCCGCGCTCGTGGCCGAGCAGCTCCGACTCCATCAGCGACGCCGGCACCGCGGCGCAGTCGAAGACGACGAAGCGCTTGTGCGCGCGCGGCGACTTCAAGTGGATCGCCTCGGCGAGCCGCTCCTTGCCGGTGCCGCTCTCGCCTTCGAGGAGCACGGTGAGGTCCTTGGGCGCGACGCGCTCGAGCAGGTCGAAGAGCTCGCGCATCGCGGGCGAGCGGCCCAACACGTCGCCCAGGCGATCTTCGCGCGAGAGCGCGATGGGCACCTCCTCGCCGAGCGCCTCGAAGGCGAGCGTCACCTCGCCGGCCTTGATGGTCGCGCGCTTGGGCAGATAGAGCTCGCGCACGCGATAGCCGTCGACGAAGGTGCCGTTGGTCGACCCGAGGTCGCGCAGCACGAAGCCGAGCGGGGTCGGCTCGATCTCGAAGTGGTAGCGCGAGACGGTCTCGTTCTGCAGGCGAAGCGAGTTGCCGTCCTTGGAGCCGATGCGCACGATGGTGCCGGCGCCCTCGATGGTGGCGCCGCCGGCGACCGCGAGGCGGAAGCGCTCGGCGTGGCGCACCAGCGGCCGCTCGTCGGCGGACATCGCGCGCGTCTTGGGATCGTTGACGCTCATGCTCGCTCGCTCACTTGAGATCCATGCGCAGCTCTCTCAGCTCGCCCGGTTTGACGTCCACTGTCTGCTGTCGCGGAATCAGCCGCAAGCCCGCCGCCGCCGATTCGACGCGGACGGTGTGACGTCCGGGAGCGATCTCGAGGTCGACGATGGGCGTTGCGCGCACGAAGCTGCCGTCGACGAAGACGTCGGCTTTGACGTCGGAGGTGACGGTCAGATGCGCGGGTCGCGCCGCCGCCGCGGTGCGGGCGTGATGCTTGTCGGGGCGCCGGTCGAGGAGCGGCGGAACGGTCGCCGGCGCTGCCGCGGCCGTCGTGGTGGCGGCGCCCGATCGCGCGAGCGACGGCGGCGGCGCCGGCACGATCGCCGCCGGTGCGGCCACTGAATTCTCGCCCGCCGGCGGCGCCTCCTTGCGCAACGCGAACCAGACGCCCCCCGCGACGCCCGCGACCGCGAAGGCGGCCACCGCGACGAGGAGCGGCACGCGCGACGAGCTCCGTGGGATCAGATCGGTCATGTCGGTCGGCACGCGCGGCGGCTCGATGGCCGCGTTCACCTGCACCGGCTGATGCAGCGCCACCGTCCGCGGCCGCACCCTCCCCGGCGCCGTCGCCGCCGCCACTTCGCGGTTTTCCTCCGTGGCCGCCAGCGCGAGGCCGACCCCATCGCCATCGCCATCGCCATCGCTGCCGCCGTCGCCGCCGAGCGCCGCCAGCGCGCCGCCGAGCGCGTCGTTGAACGCCCTGGGCGTCGCCACCGCGCGCGACCCCGACAGCCGCTTGACCGGCGTCGCCGTCTTCTGCTTCTCCGCCGCCGCCGGCGCCGGCACGTCCATGAGGTCGCGCACGAACTGCCCGAAGTCCGACGGCGACAGCGTATACGACTCGCGCCGCGCGAACGACTCGAGGTCCTCGCGCATCTGCGCGCACGACTGATAGCGGTCCTCGCGCGCGGGGGCCATCGCCCGCATCACGATCGCCTCGAGCCCCTGCGGCACCGTCGGCGCCAACGTTCGCAGCGCCGGCACGCGCCCATTGCGCACGCGCTCGAGCGCCTCGTTCTCCTTGGCGTTGTAGGTGAACGCGTTCTGCCCGGTGACCATCTCGAACAGCACCGCCCCGAGCGCGAACACGTCGGCGCGCGCATCGAGCATCTCGGCGCGCGCCTGCTCCGGCGCCATGTAGCCGATCTTGCCCTTGAGCCCCCCCGGCATCGAGGTCACCACGCGCAGCCGCGACCGCGCGATACCGAAGTCCGAGACCTTGATCTCGCCCTCGAACGACACCAGCAGGTTCGACGGCGATACGTCGCGATGCACGAGATGCAGCGGCTGGCCGCTGGCGTCCGCAAAGCGGTGCGCATAGTCGAGCCCGCGCGCCGCCTCCACCGCGACCAGACATGCAAAACGCAAGGGCAGCGGCTGCCCGGCCGCCGACTTCAAGCGCGCCAGGATGGTGCCGAGGTCGGCCCCGTCGACCCACTCCATGGCGATGAAAAACTGCCCATCGATCTCGCCAACATCGCGCACTTGAACGACATTCTGATGACACAGCAGGTACGAGAGCTTGGCCTCGTCGACGAACTGCTGCTTGACGCCGGGGTCGACCGCCAGCGCCGGCGCGATCACCTTGACCGCCACCGGCCGCTCGATCCCGGCAAAGCCGACGTCGACGCCGCGGTAGACCTCGCCCATGCCCCCCTGGGCCACGCGCGCGGCTAAGCGATAGCGGCCGAGCGTCGGACCGGGCACGGCCGCATCATACCTTGGTTTGCCCCGATCTCGACGATATGTTAACCCTTTAGCGTTCATGCCGATTCCGCAGGATCAGATCGATCCCGACGCCGCCAAAGTCGTCCGCCGCCTCACCCGAAGTGGCTTTGCCGGTTTTTTGGTCGGCGGCTGCGTGCGCGATCTACTGCTCGGCCGGAAGCCCAAAGACTTCGACGTCGCCACCAGCGCCACGCCGCCCGAGATCAAGTCGCTCTTCCGCAACTGTCGGATCATCGGCCGCCGCTTCCGGCTCGCGCACATCTTCTTCGGCTCGAAGATCATCGAGACCTCGACGTTCCGCGCCAATCCGAACCAGGTCGATCCCGACGATGACGGCGCGCCGCTCGACTCCGAACAGGGCCACGGCGACAACGAGCTCTACATCCGCCGCGACAACGTCTTCGGCAGCGCCGAGGAAGACGCGCGCCGCCGCGACTTCACCATCAACGGGCTGTTCTACGATCTCGATAACGACCGGGTCATCGACTACGTCGAGGGGCTACCCGACCTCGAGCGGCGTACCGTCCGCACCATCGGCGATCCCGACATCCGCTTCCGCGAAGATCCCATCCGCATCCTGCGCGCGCTCAAGTTCGCCGCGCGGCTCGACTTCGAGATCGATCCCGCGACCTACGCCGCGATCCTGACGCACAAGGGCGAGATCGCCAAGTGCGCTCCGCCGCGGGTCCTCGAGGAGATCTACCGCCTCCTGCGCGGCGGCGCGGCCAGGCGCTCGCTCGAGCTCCTGCAGGCGACCGGCGTGCTCACGGTGCTCATCCCCGAGCTGCAGCGGCTGCTCACGCCGGAAGGCGACCACGCCGGCGCCGAGCGGCTCATCCATACGCTCGACGTCATCGACACGCTGGTGCGTAACGGCGGCTCGCCGTCGAACGCGCTTTTGGTCTGCGCGCTGGTGGCGCCGTTCGTCTTCGACCAGCTCTACGACTCCGACGGCGACGCGCAGCAGAACCGCGACGCCGTCGCCATCCTCGAGCAGCTCTCGGAGCCGATCATCCTCTCGATGCGCGTCTCGAGGCGCGACGCCGAGCGCGCGCGCCAGATCCTGGTCGCCGAGCGGCGCATGGGACCGTCGAAGAAGCGGCGCGGCCGCCCGATGGCCATGGTGCGGCGCGACTGGTTCCCCGAGGCGCTGACGCTGTTCGAGCTGATGCATCCGCACGCCGAGGGCGAGATCGCCGAAGAGATCGCACGCTGGCACCGCCTGGCGCACGACGGCACGGAGCACGTGGCCGCCGCCCGCCAGAGCCCGCACGCGCCCTCGGGTGGGCGCCCCGACGCTGCCGCCGCCGCCGCCGATGCCTCTGGCGAGCCGCGCAAGCGCCGCCGCCGCCGTCGCGGTGGACGTCGCCGCCACGGAGGTGGGGGCGGAGGCGAAGAAGGCGGCGAGCCGCTCGGCGACGACGACGGCGACGTACACTCGGCCAAAGCCGACGCCTAGCTGAGTGTCGCGCGCGCTGCGCCTGGCGGGGGTCATCGCGCTGCTCGGGCTCGGCGCCGGCGTCATCGTCGCGGCCGCGCGCCAGCTCGGTGACTTCGATCTGCCCTGGCACCTCGCGCTCGGTCGCCGCGCCATCGTCGAGCACGCCGTCCCCTTCGCCGACGACTTCTCGTACACGTTCCGTGGCGCCCGCAGCGGCTCCGAGGTCGCGGCCGACGTGTTCCTCTATCTCCTCACGCGCGTCGGCGGTCCGATGGCGCTGCAGATCTTCGCCGGCGTCGTCGTCGCGGCGTTGGCGGCGCTCTTGGTCCTGCGCGCGCGACCGGCGCCGTGGCCGATCGCGGTCGGCTTCGCCGCGCTCGGCGTCACCGCCGCCGGCCCCTGGTTCGTCGTGCGGCCGGCGCTCTTCTCGTTCGTCGCGCTGGCCGCGTTCCTCTTCGTCATCGACCGCCATCGCCGGCTCGCGCGCGGCCTGTGGTGGCTCGTTCCGTTGCAAATCGTCTGGTCCAATCTGCACGGCTTCGCCGCGCTCGGCCCGCCGCTGGCGATCGGCTATGCCGCCTCGCTCCTGGTCACGCGCGCTCCCGGTCGCGCGCGCGTCGCGCTGGTCGCGGCGGCGACGCTGCCGGCGTCGCTGGCGAGCCCGTTCGGCCTCGACCTCTATCGCAACGCGCTGGCGGTGCACGAGTATGCCCGCTTCATCACCGAGTGGACGCCGACCACTCCGTCGCTGCTCCTCCACGACCTGCCGCTGGTGCTGCTCGGCCTGTTGACCTTGGCCGGCTTCCTGTTGCGGCGGCCCACGCTCTTCGACGTCGCCCTGGTCGCCGGCGCCCTCGTCTTCGGCGCGCTCGCGATACGCCTCCTGCCGCTGACGGCGATCGTGCTGGCGCCCATCGCCGCCCGGCAGCTGGCGCCGCTCCTGGAGCGCGCGCGGGCCGCACCGCTGCTGGTGGCGGCGCTGGGCCTGGCGACCGCGCCGGCGCTGGCGCCGACCGGATTCCAATACGGCGCCGGCTTCGACCGCGGCAACCTGCCGGATGGCGCCACTCGCTTCTTGGCCGCGTCGCGCCCGGCGGGTGCGATGTGGAACTTTTTGCCCTTCGGCGGCTGGCTGGTCTGGCAGCGCTACCCCGACGTGCGCGTCTTCATCGACGGGCGCACCAACCGCGTCTTTCCGCCGGCGTTCATCGAGCGTTACGCGCGCAGCGAGCATGACGCCGGCGTCTTCGCGGCGCTGGCGACCGAGTATGACTTCCAGTGGGCGGTCGTGCGCGCGCGGCCGGGCGAGCACTTCAGCGAGCCCATCGCGCGTGACCCGCGCTGGACCATGGTCTACCTCGACGACTGCGCCGCCGTGTACGTGCGCAAGGACGGCCCCAACCACGCGCTCGCCGAGCGCGGCTACCTCTTGCTGCGCCACCTGACGACGCCCCCCGCCGGGCCGGTCGCGCCCAAGCTGCAGCTGGCGCTGCGCCACGATGCCGCGCTCGCCCTCGCGCAGGACCCGCGGTCACCGCGCGCGCGTGCGCTCGTCGAAGCCGCGCGCTAACGAGCGTACTTGGTCGGATCGGCCATCCCGGCCTCGTCGAAGCCCTTGCGTCGCAGCTGGCACGAGTCGCAGCGCCCGCACGCGGCCTCACCCACCGGGTCGTAGCACGAGTGCGTGAGCGCGTAGTCGACGCCCATCTGCACGCCGGCGCGGATGATGTCCGCCTTCGACATGGCGATGAGCGGGGCATGCACGCGCCACTTGCCGCCCTCGGCGCCCGCCTTGGTCCCGAGGTTGGCCATGGTCTCGAACGCCGCCAGGAACTCCGGCCGGCAGTCGGGATAGCCGCTGTAGTCGAGCGCGTTCATCCCGGCGAACAGATCGCAGGCGCCGAGCACCTCCGCCCACGCGAGCGCGTGACACAGGAAGAGCGCGTTGCGCGCCGGCACGTAGGTGATCGGAATCGTCCCCGAGCCCATCTCGCCCGCGGCGCGGTCCTTGGGCACCAGGATGTCGTGCGCCGTCAGCGCCGACCCGCCAATCCAGCCGAGATCGACCGTCGCCACGCGATGCTCGACGGCGCCGAGCATCTTGGCCACGCGATCGGCCGCCCGCAGCTCGACCACGTGGCGCTGCCCGTAGCGAAACGACAGCGCGTGGCACTCGTAGCCTTCCTTGATGGCGATGGCGAGGACGGTCGCCGAATCGAGACCGCCCGACAACAGAACGACTGCCTTCTTCGTCACGGCCGACAGTATACTCGCGCGCACCCGATGAGCTTCAGCGATCGTCTCGCCGCCGCCCTCGCCGCCGGCACCACCGAGCACTACGAAGACGCCGCGCTCTACGACCACGAATACAAGCGACGCCGCGACGACGTGCGCTGGTATCGCGAGCTGGCCGCGCGCGAGCTGGGCGCGCCCGAGCGGCGCCGCGCCATCCTGGAGCTCGGCTGCGGCTCGGGGCGCGCGCTGGTGCCGCTCGTGCGCGACGGCTATCACGTCGTCGGCGTCGACGCCGCGCCCAAGATGCTCGACCGCGCGCGCGAACGGCTGGCGCGCCTCCCCGCAGACGTGCAGTCGCGCGCCGAGCTGCGCCTCGGCGACTTTCGCGCGCTCTCGCTCGGGCGCCGCTTCCCGCTCGTCATCTGCCCCTTCAACGCCTTCATGCATCTCTACTCGCGCGAGGACGTCGAGCGCTTCCTCGCCGTCGTGCACGCGCACCTCGCGCCGGGCGGGCTGTTCGCGTTCGACGTGCTCCATCCCGATCTCGCGTGGCTCTCGCGCGACCCGCGCAAGCGTTGGGCGCGCACCCGCTTCCGCCATCCGCGCACCGGCAAGATCACCTATTACTCGACGAGCGTGAGCTACGACGCCGCGCTGCAGGTCGCCTTCATGCGCATCTATTACGAGCCTGCGAGCGGCGGAAGATCGCGCATCGTGCGTCTCGCGCACCGCCAATTCTTCCCGCTCGAATTGGACGCGCTCCTTCACTACAACGGCTTCACCGTCGAGGCGCACGAAGGCGGATTCGAGGGTGGCGAGCTGTTGCCGGAATCGGAAGAACAGGTTTTGCGCTGTCGTTCCCGTCGAGGAATTTCGATTTCTCGACGGAAAAAGAATTGACAACGCTTTTCACTGTCCACTACTGTCGTCGACAAGCAACTCCCTCAAGGAGGATCGGGATGGCTGAGAAAGTTGCAAAGGTTGGTGTGAAGCGCGAGCCGGGCTTCCTTTACTTCCTTCGTGGGTCCGATGTTTGGAAGACCCCGATGAAGCGTGCAGGCGGGCCGTCGGCCGCCGGCAAGGCGGAGAAGGTCGCAGCAGGCAACTTCAACCGCGCCGAGGGATATCTCTACTTCCTCGACTCGGCAGGCGACGTCTCGCGTGCGAAGCGCGCGGTCGGTGGCCAGAAGCGTAAGGCGAAGGCCGCGAAGAAGTCGGGCGGCGCCAAGAAGAAGAGCAGCGGCGGTGCCAAGAAGGCCGCCAAGAAGTCGGGCGGCGCCAAGAAGAAGAGTGGCGGCGCCAAGAAGAAAAGCGGCAAGAAGTAACCGACAGCGCCTCCTCGCTGGCGACCACCCGACTACCGGGGGGACGTCGGGCTCAACACCCGATCCTGGACACTACATGGTTGCAAGACGAGGAGGCGCGGTTGCGCTGTTGCTGTCGCTCCTGGTGAGCGCAGCGCTCGGCGCCGGCTGCGCGAATCGCCGCACCACCGCGCTCCCCGGCGGCGGCGGCTACGACCGCGACGCGGCAGTCTTCCAGGAATGCAGCAGCATCTGCAGGCGCCCCGGCGACTGCGCCGAGGCCTTCCCCGACGACGGCATCTGCCCGCCCGGGTTCCTGTGCGCCCTCCGCTTCAGCTGCTCCAGCGACTAAAGAGTGCCGCTAGTTAGCGCTTGAAGATCGTTCGCCCCGCCCGTGCGTTCGAACGGGGGCGGAGGAAACGGTCATGGAGAAGCGCAAGTTGGTGACGTACGGGCTCTTGAGTGGTGTGTTGGTGTTGGCGGCGTGGGCCGCCTCGGCGATGCCGCGCCAGCGCGGGAGCAATCTGCCCACGCACGATCCGATCGTGACGGACGTGAAGAACCCTCCGCCCATCGTGCAGGTCCCCAAGGTGGCGCCCCGCGTCGAGCTGGTCTTCGCGCTCGACACCACCGGCTCGATGTCGGGGCTCATCGACGGCGCCAAGCGCAAGATCTGGTCGATGGCGCAGTTCATCGCGCAGGGCAATCCCAAGCCCGACGTGCGCATCGGCCTGGTCGCCTATCGCGATGTCGGCGACGCCTACGTGACGCGCTTCTACGATCTTTCGGATGACCTCGACGCAGTGTTCGAGCGGCTCTCGTCGTTCGAGGCGGGCGGCGGCGGCGACACCCCCGAGCATGTCTCCAAGGCGCTCTACGAGGCCGTCTACAACACCTCGTGGACCAAGGACCAGACCGCGCTCAAGCAGATCTACCTCGTCGGTGATGCGCCGCCACACACCGACTATGCCGACGGCTTCAACTACGTCAAGATCGCCAAGCACGCCCACGACCTCGGCATCCACATCAACACCATCCGCTGCGGCTCGGATCCCGAGACCGCGGTGGTGTGGAACCAGATCGCCAATCAGGCGTCGGGCGAGTATGCGTCGATCGACCAGTCGGGCGGCGTGCGCATCGCGGCCACCCCATACGACGGTCAGCTGCAGAAGCTGAACGCGGCGCTCGTCGGCACCGCCATGGGGTACGGCTCGGGCCGCGGCGAAGTGGCGCGCAAGGTGGCGGCGGCGACGGCGATGCCCGCCTCCGCGGCGGCCGATCGCGCCGGCTTCTACGGCGTCAAGGGCGGCGCCGTCGGCGGCGAAGGCGACCTCGTCAACGACTACGCGGCGGGCAAGACCAAGGCGTCGAGCGTGAAGGAGGCCGACCTGCCGGTCGAGATGCAGGCGATGGACGAGTCGAAGCGCGAGACGTTCCTGCGCGCCAAGGTCACCGAGCGGAACAAGATCCAGGCTCAGATCAACGGCATCGCCCGGCAGCGCGGCGAGTGGCTCAAGAACAACGCCGCCGCCAAGCCCGACTCGTTCGACGCCAAGGTCGAGGGCGCGCTCAAGAAGCAGGCGAAGTCGATCGGCCTGGCTCTGTAGTCGTCTCTGCCTTCTCTTCTGGAAGCCCCGCCTCGTCCGCTTCCCCATCCAGCGCGTCGGCCACCAGAGGCGACGGCCGCCCGGTCGAAACCACCCACAGCTGATGCGTCGCGCGCGTGGCACCGATGTGCAGCAGGTGCCGCGCCTCGACGCTGTCCGGGTAGCTCGAGTCGTTGACGTCGAGCAGGATGACGTAGTCGAACTCGAGCCCCTTGACCTGGCCCACGTCGGTGACGTCGACGCCGGGCGAGAAGGCGAAGTCCTGGCGGCGCACGCGCCGGAGCTGCGGCACCTCGGCGCGGGCGAGCGCGCCCCACCAGGCGTCGGCCTGGCCGGCGTGGCGGGTGAGGAGCGCGACCGACGCGGAGGGCTCGCGGCCGATGAGCGAGCGCAAGGCGTCGGCGATGAAGGCGACCGCCTCGCCCATGCCGTCGAAGGGATGCAGCGTGACCTCGGCGCCGGGGCGCGCCTCGACGTCCGTGGCCTCGGCGGCGGCGAGCGGACCGAGGACGCGGCGGGCAAAGCGCATCACGGGCGCGGTCGAGCGATAGGCGAGCCGGAGCGGCCGCACCTTGACGGCGTTGACGCCGACGTCGCCGAGGAGCGCGTCCCAGCCGCGGAACGCGTTGTCGAAGATGACGCGCTGGGCGACGTCGCCGGCGATGGTGACCGAGCGGCGATCGTTGGTGGCGTGATACAGCAGCTTGACCTCGGACGCCGAGAGATCCTGCGCCTCGTCGAGCGCGATGTGGTCGTAGGCGAGCGACTCGCCGTCGACGCGCGTGAGCTCGCCGTGCACCAGCTGGTAGAGGCGGAGCAGCAGCGCGTCGTCCTCTTCGTCGAGCCGCGCACGCGCGCCGCCCTCGCCCGAGCCGTCCTCGAGCGGCAGCCCGTCGATGGGGGCGAGGCGGTCCTCGTCGATGCCGTCGAACTCGGCGGGCGACGCTTCTTCGAGCTGGGCGGTGCACCAGCGAACCATCTCTTCGATCTCGCGCACGCCGGCCGGCTCGAGCTCCGCTTCGCGCAGCGCCTCCAGGCGGCCACGGTCGGTGTACAGCTCGAACAGGATGCGACGCACGTCGCCGAGGCGCGACTGGATCTTGCGCAGCGTCTGCTCGGCGGCGTGGGCGGTCGCGGCCGGCAGGTCCATGCCGCCGCGCTCGACCAGGCGGCGCGTCGCGCGCGCGCGTGCGACCGGCGGGCGATCGGCGCTCTTGTCCCACGCCTCGAGGACCCAGGGCGCGCCCGCGACGTCGCCGAGGCGCGCCGCCAGATCGCGTCGCGCCGCCGTCAGCTCGACGTCGACGGCGGCTTCGACCAGCCGCAAAAGCGCCGGATGCTTCTTCAGGCGCGACACCGCCGACGGCGTGTCCTCGGCGTAGCGGTCGGGCGCCGACGGCACCAGGCGCTTGCGCAGGTTGCGCGCCCAGCCGCGGAAGGTGGTCACCGGCACGCCCTGGACCCCGAGCGCGGGCAGGACGCCGGCGACGTAGCGCGCCAGCGCCTCCGACGGCACGACGAAGAGGCAGCGCGACGGCTTGAAGTTCTTCGGGTCGTGGAAGACGAGGTAGGCGATGCGGTGCAGCGCCACGGTCGTCTTGCCCGAGCCGGCGCCGCCCTGGATGACGACGAGGCCGGTGCTCGGCTCGGTGATGAGGTCGAACTGCGCGCGGTCGATGAGCGCCGCGATCTCGGGCAGCGTCTTGGTGCTGTCGCTGGTGGCGCGCGCCGGCTCCATGCGGCGGCGGCCGCGCAGCTGCGGCGGTCCCGGGCGCGGCGGGCGGGCCGCGGTGCCCTGGCCACCGGCGAGCAGCGCCACCTCGTCGCCCGAGAGCTCGAACCACTGCCCTTCGCCGGAGGCGACGAAGGTCCCCTGCGGGCAGCCGATGCGGCGCAGCTTGCCGCCCGCGATGGTGACGTTGCGGCGGGCCATCACGATGCCGCGCAGGTTGCCGCCCGAGACCTCCTCGTCGTAGTCGTCGCCCTCGTCGTAGCGGTAGTAGACCTGCGAGACGGGTGCGTCGCGCCAGTCGACGATCTGAACGCCGGCGGTGCGATCGATGAGACCGCGGCGGCCGATGAGGATGTCCTGCTCGCGCGGCGGCTCGCCGCTGCGACCCTCGGCGCGGATGCGCATGTGGGCAAAATAGGGGGAGGCGGCATCGATGGGCAGCGCGACCTTGCCGCTGCGCCGGCCGGCGGCGAGCGCCTGCACCCGGGTCATCTGCTCGACCAGCGAGGCCAGATCCTCCGGCTTCTCGTCGGCGATCTGATCGCGCAAGGCAATGAGATCGCGCTCGAAATCGCCCGACGGCGGCCCGCCAGGCGCACGATCGTCGCCGCGCGCGAGGAGCGCGTGAACACGACCCAATAGGCCGACCTCCTCGTCGACCATGGGGCGCGCTGGCGAATCTGGTGGGAGCGGTTTTCGCATCCGAACGGATCAGTATAATGCATCGACATGGGCAAACCGGCACCGATTGAGGGGGTCGATCGCGATACCGCGCTCGACGAGGCGGCACGGCGTTGCATCGCGGCGCGACTGGCGGACGTGCGCACATTCGAGGAGCGCCTGACCGGCGCCGCGGACGCGGACGACGTACACGATATGCGGGTGGCTTCGCGGCGATTGCGCGCCGCGCTCGCGCTGTTCGATCGCAAGCGCCAGCTGCGCGAGGCCGAGAAAGCCGTGCGCGCGCTCGGTGAGGCACTGGGCGAGGTGCGTGAGCTGCACGTGCAGCTCGAGTGGCTACGCGGCGCGGGCGCCGCCGCCGCGGAAAAAGAGCGGCACGGGATCGCCATGCTCCTGGCCGAGCGCGAGCTCAGACTGCCGCGACGGGTCGAGCGGCTCGAGGCGGCGGTCGCCACCTGGACGGCCGAGGGCTGGGCCGCGGTCGAAGCGGGCACCGCGGGGCTAAAGCTCGACGGGCGGCTGGGAGGACATCGCGTGCGCCGGCGCCTGGCGCGCCAGCTCAAGGACGTCAAGCGCCGCATGGTCGCGGTGGCGAAGAAGGCGGGCGACGTGCGCGCCGCGCACAAGCTGCGCATCGAAGCCAAGAAGCTGCGCTACGCCGCCGAGCTGGCGCAGCCGGCGTTCCCCGCCGACATGGACGCGCTGCTCGATCGCGTGCAGCCGCTCCAGGAGCTGCTCGGCAATCTGCACGACGCGGACGTGCACATCCCCCTCGTGGAGAAGTTTCTCGTGCGCGCCGAGGGCGAGGCGCAGCCGGGCGCGTTGGCGCTGTTGCGCACCGAGATGGCGCGGCGCGAGGAGCTCGGCACCGCCGTCGGCGACAGCATCGGGGCGTTCCGCGAGGAGCGGGTGCTGGAACAGCTGCGCGACGTGCTGTGTTGAGCTAGAACTTGGACATGTCGACCCTCGTGCGCGCGTTTGTGCTGGTCGTATCCGGCGCCCTGGTGGGTGTGGCCGGGAACGCGGCGCGCCCGCACGGGCTGAAGGTGGCGGCGTTCGCCCCGCCGACGCAGTGCTCGGGCGCCGAGGGGCACGCTGCGGCCGAGGTGCTGCAGCCGTCCGAGGCGACGACGCTGTGTGGGCAGGCGGGCGTGGTGATCGCCGACACGCGGCCGGCTCCGGCGTTCGCCGAGGGGCACGTCGCGGGCGCGGTGCATCTGCCGTGCGACGCGGGCGGACAGGCGGCGGTGGAGGCGCTCGCGCACTTCGAGCGGGCGCACACGATCCTCGTCTACGGCGCCTCGACCGATGACGCGCGCGCGGTCGCCGACAGCTTGCAGCAGCGCCATCCGGCGGTGCGCGTAGCGCTGCTCGGCGGCGGCTTTCAGGCCTGGTCGGCGGCGGGCTTGGCGTGCGCCTCGGGGCCGTGCAACGAGTGCAAGGCGTCGAACCCGTGAGCGAGCCGGCGCGGCAGGTCGAGCGGGCGCGGCAGGTCGAGCGGGCGCGGCGGATCGTGCTGGCGGCGCTGCGCATCGGGCTGGGCGCGCTGTTCGTCGTCGCGGGCGTGCTCAAGCTGCGCGATCCGACGGCGTTCGCTACCGAGATCGCGAACTACAAGCTGTTCCCGTCGCTGGCGCCCTACCTGGCGACCTGTCTGCCGGCGATCGAGATCGTGGCCGGCGCGGCGCTGATGGTGGCGCCGCTCGCGTGGCGGCGCGCGGCGGCGCTGGTGACGATGGGTCTTCTGGCCACCTTCACCGTCGCGGTCGTGTATGTCGTGCGCAGCGGCATCAACGTCGATTGCGGCTGCTTCGGCGGCAATTCGGGCCCGGTGACGGCGTGGACCATCGCGCGCGATCTGGCGCTCCTCGGAGCCGCCGTGCTGATCTTTCGTGATAAAGAGAGGTATGCGCACTAGCTGCATCTGCCTCGCGTTGTTGGCGTCGGCGGGGTTGGCGTCGGGGGGATGCGGGGGCGCGGGCGAGCCATCGCTGGCGCTCACCGACGGGGTCGCCGTAGCGCTCGAGGGCTGCGCGTACAGCTTTCAGACGCCGAAGGAGACGACGGCGCCGGTCAAGGACGACGGCGCGGTCGGTACGACGGCGGTCGATCCGCGCAACCTGCACCTCGCGTACGTCGGCGATCCGAAGACGACGATCGCGGTGACCTGGTCGACCGGCATCGACACGCGCGGAACGGTCGTCGAGTGGGGCGCCGACGCGAGCTACGGGCACAAGACGCCCGGCTTCTGGTTCGCCTATCCGGCCGATCTGTCGGGATCGGATCCGCCGTCGGTGGGGGTCCATCAGGTGCACCTGTGCGGGCTGGCCCCCGGGACCACCTACCACTATCGCGCCGGCACGGCGGGGCACATGAGCGCCGACGCGACATTCTCGACGGCGCCGGCCGATGGCCGCCCGGTGCGCATCCTCGTCGCCGGCGATTCGCGCGGCAACGCGGCGACTTGGGGGCAGGTGCTGCAGGCGGGGGCGGGCGAGGCGCCCGATCTGGCGATCTTCACCGGTGACGCCAACGACCTCGGCTCGATCCAGGACGACTGGGAGGCGTGGTTCGCCGCCGGCAAGGGCGTCCTCGAGCACCTGCCGCTCATGATGGTGCACGGCAATCACGAGATCAACGCGCGCCACTACTTCTCGCAGTTCCCGATGCCGGGAAACCAGCAGTGGTACTCGTTCGACTTCGGGCAGGCGCACGCGACGGTGCTCAACGACACGCCGCCGTCGAACGATCAGGGCAGCATCGCCGGCGCGCAGAAGACGTTCCTCGACGACGACCTGGGGAAGACGGCGCAGACCTGGAAGCTCGTGTCGCATCATCGGCCCGCCTACACGGCGTCGCTGGGGCACGCGCCGTCGACGGATCTGCAGATGGCGTGGGAGGCGATCTTCGACAGCCGCAAGGTCGACATGGTGCTCAACGGCCACGCGCACGCCTACGAGCGCTCGTATCCGCTGCAGGCCGGGCAGGTCGTCGCCGACGGCCAGGGACCGGTCTACATCGTCGAGGGCGGCGGCGGGGCCGACCCGTACATGGTGGCGGCGCAGACGTTCACCGCCAAGGCGATGCAGACGTTCGGCTACGTCATCCTCGACGTGACCGCGCAGAAGCTGACGATGACGGCCAAGGATCTCTCCGGCAGCGTCGTCGACACCTACTCGATCACCAAATAGCGCCGCTTCGAGCGTCGGCTCGAGCGCAGGAGCTACTTGACGAACTCGGCCTGCGCGGCGATGGCGGGGCCGACGGTGGCGACGTGCGACAGCGGAATGCGGATGCGCTGCGTGCCGACGAGGAAGACGGCCGTGTCGGCTTCGATGGCGGCGAGGCGGCCGCAGAGGTAGTGGAGCGTGGTGGTGCCGATGACGAGCTTTTCGCCGATGCGGCCGGCGAGCAGCTCGGCGCTCATCGGCCCTTGAACGAGGGTGGGCGCTTGTCGACGTAGGCGTTGATGCCCTCTTTGGCGTCGTCGCTGATGAAGAGCTGCTGCTGCAGCTCGCGCTCGATGGCGAGACCGGAGTGGAAGTCGACCTCGAGGCCGCTGACGACGGCGCGCTTGATGGCGCCCACCGCCTTCGAGGCTCGCCCGGGCGGGACGAACTGCCGGGCGTACTCGGTGACGGCGGCGTCGAAGCCGGCGTCGTCGACGAGGGCGGTGACGATGCCAAGGGCGTGCGCCTGCTCGACGGTGAGGTTGGCGCCGAGCGCCATGAGCTCGATCGCCTTGGAGCGGCCGACGAGGCGCGCCAGCCGCTGGGTTCCGCCGGTGCCGGGCAAGACGCCGAGAGAGACCTCGGGCAGGCCGATCTTGCCCTTGCCGCGACGGGCGATGCGCAGATCGCAGGCCATGGCGACCTCGAGGCCGCCGCCGACGCAGTGGCCGTTGATGGCGGCGATGACCAGCTTCGGCGTCTGCTCGAGGCGGTTGAGCGTCTCGTTGGCGTGCAGGCAGAAGTTGTATTTGAAGGAGGGCTTGGCGCCGGCGAGCATCTTGATGTCGGCGCCGGCGCAGAAGAACTTGTCACCGTCGCCACGGATGACGAGCACGTGGACGTCGTCGTCCATCCGCGCCTGCAGGATGGCGGCATCGAGCTCCTGCATCATCTCGTAGCTGTAGGTGTTGGCCGGCGGATCGTGCAGCGTCAGGGTGGCGATGCCACCGTCGACGGAGAAGCGGACTTTGTCGCCCATGGCGGGCGACGATAGCGCAGCGATGTTCGCTTGTCAGCCGGCTTTGGCGATGCGGATGCGGACGGTGTCGTCTTCGGTGCGGGCGAGCGTCTGGCCGGCGCGCCCGACGACGAGGCCGCCGTCCCACGTGACGATCATGTCGCGGTTGCACAGATCGCACGGAATGCGGAAGCGCCACGACGCCGCTTCGGAGCCGCGCACCTTGGTGTCGCAGCCGCACCAGGGACAAGGAAATTCGAAGCTCATGGTCCGATGGTTAGGGGGGCGGAGGGAACTGCGCAACTTTTTGAGGGCAGTTTCGATAACCCCTAAAAGCCGAGCTAGCGAGCTACCGAGCTACCCGCGACCTTGTGCTTCTCCCGCTCCTCCGGATGCTCGTCGAACCACGCCTGCCTCGACTCGCGCGTGATCTCGACGACCAGATCTTCGTCGCCCACCTTCGACTGACAGCCGAGCCGCGAGGAGGCGCGCACGTCGAAGGCCTTGTCGAGGATGTCCATCTCGTTCTCTTCCTGCTCCGACAACGAGTCGAACCCCTGCTTGACGTAGACGTGACAGGTGGAGCACGCGCAGACCCCGCCGCAGGCGTAGCCGACCTGAGCGTGCGCCGCCTTGGCCGCCTGCAAGATGGTCGACCCCGGCTTGGCCTCGATCTCGATCCCGTCAGGCATGAACTTCACCTTCGGCATCAGTGCCCTCCTCCCGGTCCCTCGTGCGCCGCCGTTCCCTTGGCGTGCTCGACCCTGTCGCCAATCTCGTCCACCTGATGGCCCCCGATCGCGCGATTGATGCCTTCGTTCATCCGTCGCTCCGCAAACGGCTTGGTCTGCAAATCCAGCTCCGACGTCCGCTTCCGGATCGCGTGGTGGTCGCCTGCCTTGACCGCCTCGGCCAGCCCAGCCATCGTGCCCTCGATCGCCGTCCGCTCCTCCGCGCTCAAGAGCCGCCCGTCCGAGACCAGCGCCCCCGCCAGCGCCGCCAGGATCCGCTCCGCCTCGACCCGCGCCTCCGCCAATAGCCGCGCCGTGAGGTCCTCTTCCGCATACTCGTACGAGTCGAAGAGCATCTGTTCGATCTGCTCCTCCGTCAGCCCGTACGACGGCTTGACCTCGACCGACGACTCCTGCCCGGTCGTCTGCTCGCGCGCCATCACCCGCAAGATCCCGTCCGCGTCGACGAGGAAGGTCACCTCCAGCCGCGCCATCCCCGCCGCCATCGGCGGAATGCCCTTGAGCTGAAAGCGCGCCAGCGACCGGCACTCGTTGACCGTCTCGCGCTCGCCTTGCACCACGTGCAGATCGAACCCGGTCTGCTTGTCCGCGTAGGTGGTGAACGTCTGCTTGGCCCCGGTCGGGATCGTCGAATTGCGCGGAATGATCTTCTCGACCACTCCGCCCATCAACTCGAGCCCGAGCGACAGCGGAATCACGTCGAGCAGCAGCACGTCCTCGCGCGGCCCACCGCCCGCCAGCAGGTCCGCCTGCACCGCCGCCCCCAGCGCCACGACCTGATCGGGATCGATGTCGGCGAGCGGCTCGTGCCCGAACAGCTCCTCGACGAACGCCCGCACCGCCGGAACCCGCGTCGCACCACCGACGAGGATGACCCCGTCGAGCTGCCCGCGATCGATCCCCGCGTCCTTCATCGCGCGCTTGCATGCCGCCGCCGTGCGCGCAACGATCGGCAAAATCGCCGCCTCGAATTCCGCGCGCGTCACGCTACCCGACTCCGGCCGCGTGTCGAGCAGCACCGTCTCTTCGGTGGTCAGCTGATGTTTGATCGCGCGCGCCTGATCGAGGAGCGCCCGCTGCGCCGACGCGCTCATCGTCGCCGCGTCGCCACCCGTCTTCGCCACGATCAACTCGGCGAGCGCGCGATCGAAGTCGTCCCCGCCGAGCGCCGTATCGCCGCCCGTCGACTTGACCTCGAACACGCCGCCCGTCAGCTTCAAGATCGAGATGTCGAACGTCCCGCCGCCGAGATCATAGACGGCGAACATCCCCTCCGATTTCTTGTCGAGACCATACGCCAGCGCTGCCGCCGTCGGCTCGTTCAACAGGCGCAGCACCTCGAGCCCGGCGATGCGGCCCGCATCCCGGGTCGCCTGCCGCTGCGCATCGTCGAAGTATGCCGGCACCGTGATCACGGCGCCCTCGAGCGGCCCACCGAGCGCCACTTCGGCGCGAACCTTGAGCGCCCGCAAGATCTCGGCCGACACTTCCATCGGCGTGACCTCGCGCGGCCCCGCGACCGCGAACTTCACCACCGGCCCGTCGCCCTCGACGAAGCGATACGGCGTGAAGCGGCGCGTCGTCTCCGCGTCCTTCGGCCCACGCCCCATGAACCGCTTCACCGAGACGATCGTGTCGTGCGGATACAGCGCCGCCGCCGCCAGCGCCTCGCGCCCCACGATCGGCGCGCCGTCCGCGCGATAGCGCACCGCCGACGGCAACAGCATCCGCCCCTCGGCGTCCGGCAACGAGACCGGGCTGGCGTCGCGCACCGCCGCCACCAGCGAATTGGTCGTGCCGAGGTCGATCCCCACGGCGCGCCCCGCGCACGCTTCCTTCGCCTTGGACTCTCCAGGCTCGGCGATATCGTAGAGCGCGTCGGCCACCGGCTACTCCTTGCCCTCTACTTCTTCCATGAAACGCGCATAGTAACGTAACGAAACGAGTGCACGCGCAATCGCGTCCAGCTTCGACTTGTCACCCTTTTCGTACGCCGTAAATCCTTCGTCGACGATCTGCAGCGCGCGCGCGCGCCGCACCTGGACGTCTTCGGTCAACGCCTCGACCTTCGGCTCATCCTTGTCGCTGCGGGCCTCGGCGAGCGCCTCGCGCAGCTCCATGACTTCCATGAGCAGCTTGGCGTCGACCACCAGCTGCTTGGTCGCTCCGGTCGTCGGCTGCGGCTTCTCCTCGCCCAGATCGATACCTTCCAGTTTCAGGAGGTATTCGGCGCGCTTGATATCGTGTTTCAACACTTTATAAGCGTCGTTGAGCTCGGTGTTGCGCACGACCGCGTCCATCCGTTCGCGCGGCAGCGCCTTGGCGAAGCGGTCGGGATGCGTCTCTTTTTGCAGAGCCAGATAGCGCGCTTCCATGTCGGCAGCGTCCACGTGGTACGCCCGCGCCAGACCCAGCACTTCGAAATGATCACGATCCATCTAGGTTTCTTTCAGAGGAAAAACGTGGATTAGAACTGCACGCTCTCGCCGCAGCCGCACGCGCCTTTGACATTCGGATTCTCGAACTTGAACCCATGGCCCATGAGGCCGGTGACGAAGTTCAGCGTCGTGCCCTTCAAGTACAGCATGCTCTTCTTGTCGATGAACAGGCGCACCGTTCCGCCGGCGCCGTTGTCGAACTCGAGCACATGGTCGTGCTTGCCGGCAGGCTTGTCCGCCCACTCGAACACGTAGGAGAAGCCGTCACAGCCGCCGCCGCGCAATCCGATGCGGATCGCCTCGGTCGCCTTGCCTTCGGCCCTCCGCTTGTCGGTCAACCGTCCGATGTGCGCAATCGCAGCGTCGGCGACCTTGAATTCACCGTCGCCTTCGCTGCGCGCTACGGGCGCCTCACCATGTATGCCGGCCTGTTGCATGTCACGAGCCCTTGGTCAGCTGCTTCTTCTTGTAGTCGGCGATGGCCGCCTTGATCGCGTCCTCCGCCAGCACCGAGCAGTGGATCTTGACCGGCGGCAGGTTGAGCTCTTCGGCGATCTGCGAGTTCTTCAGCTCCATCGCCTTGTCGACCGACATGCCCTTGACCCACTCCGTCACCAGCGACGATGACGCAATGGCCGAGCCGCAGCCGAAGGTCTTGAACTTGGCATCGGTGATGATGCCGCCTTCGACCTTGATCTGCAGCTTCATCACGTCGCCGCAGGCCGGCGCGCCGACGAGGCCGGTGCCGACATCTTCCGCGTTCTTGTCGAGCGAGCCGACGTTGCGCGGGTTTTCGTAATGCTCGATGACCTTCTCCGAGTACGCCATGACTAGTGCTCCGCAGCCCATTGAATGGACTTCAAGTCGATCCCCTCTTGCACCATCTCCCACAACGGCGACATCTCGCGCAAGCGGCTGACCGCCTCCACGACGTGACGACCAACGTAGTCGATCTCTTCTTCTGAATTGAAACGGCCGATCCCAAAGCGGATCGACGAATGCGCCATCTCTTCACCGACGCCGAGCGCACGCAACACGTACGACGGCTCGAGCGACGCCGACGTGCACGCCGATCCCGACGATACCGCCACGTCCTTGAGCGCCATCATCAGGCCCTCACCCTCGACGTACGCGAAGCTGACGTTCAAGTTGCCCGGCAGCCGCGACGTCATCGAGCCGTTGACGTGGACCTCTTTCAAATTCTGCTGCAAGTACGTGAGCAGCCGCGTGCGCAGCCCGATGAGCCGCGCCGCCTCTTCGTCACGCTCGAGGCGCGACAGCTCCGCCGCCTTGCCGAACCCGACGATGCCCGGCACGTTGAGCGTGCCCGAGCGCATGCCGCGCTCGTGACCGCCGCCGTCGATCTGCTCGACGACGCGCACGCGCGGCTTGCGACGCACGTACAGCGCGCCGACGCCTTTCGGTCCGTAGATCTTGTGCGCCGACAGCGCCGCCAGATCGACCTTCGACTCGGTGACGTCGAACGGCACCTTGCCGGCCGCCTGCACCGCGTCGACGAAAAAGAGAACGTCCTTCTTCTTGGCCTTGATGGCCGCGCCAATCTCGGGAATCGGATGAACCGTGCCGATCTCGTTGTTGGCCGCCATCAGCGCCACGAGGATCGTGTTCGGCTTGATCGCGTCGGCGACCTGCTGCGCCGAGATCGAGCCCACCTGGTCGACGGGGAGGTAGGTCACTTCGCAGCCCTGCTTCTCGAGCCGCTTGCAGGTATCGAGCGTCGCCTTGTGCTCGGTCTGCCCCGTGATGATGTGGTTGCCCTTCTCGTGATAAAACTCGGCCGCGCCCTTGAGCGCGAGGTTGATCGCCTCGGTCGCGCCCGAGGTCCACACGATCTCCTTGGCCGACGCACCGATGAGCGCGCCCACCTGCTCGCGCGCCAGCTCCACCGCCTTCTCGGCCTTCCAGCCGAAGACGTGGTTGCGCGAGGCGGCGTTGCCGAAGTCCTCGCGGAAGTACGGCAACATCGCATCGAGCACGCGCGGATCCACCGGCGTGGTCGAGTGGTTGTCCATGAAGATTGGTACCTTGACTGCGGCCATTGTCATTACCCTCTATGGATGCCTGCCACCAGGATCGGTTGCGCACCTTCCTCGTGGCCATTGTGGTTGCAGCTCGGGCAGTCCTGGACCTGGTGGGTCTGCGGCTCGCACGAGCGACAGCCCTCGAGGTACGCGAGGCTCGCGTCGAGATCGCGCTCGAGCTGCGTCAGCCGCTTGATCTGGTCGCGCGTCTCGCGCAGCCGCTCGGCGAACAGGTGCCGAACTCGCTCCATCGCCATCGAGGCGACGCCCGTCTGGTCGGTCACTTCGTGCAGAAGATCCTGCAGGTCGTGGAGCGAGAAGCCGGCGTCCTGCAGCTTCTGAATCCACTCGACCCGATGGATCGCCGACGGCGCGAAGAGCCGAAAGCCGCCCTTCGAGCGATGCACGGGCTTGAGCAGCCCCATCTCCTCGTACAGATGTAGCGCTCGCACCGTTTTCCCGGTGCGTTTCGCCAGCTCACCCACCCGGAGGGGTTTGCCAAGCGTAAAAGTATGTTCGCTGTTAGGCCCCAACTCTCACCCTTACGTACGAGTATTAGTTAGTGCAGCTGGGGCATGGTGTCAACGTCTAAGGAGTCAAAACAATTTTGCCAAAGATCCCGCGACCTTCAAGCAAGCGGTGGGCGGCCTCCGCCCGGGTTAAAGGCATGATCTTATCCACAACCGGCTTCAGTCGACCGGCCCCGACGTGCTCCAGAATGGGGTAGAGGTCACCTTTCGACCCCATCGTCGAGCCCAGGATCTCGAGCTGGCGGAAGAAGACGTGACGCAGGTCCGTGCGGGCGTCGAACCCCGAAGTGGCGCCGCAGGTCACGATGCGGCCGCCGCGGGCCGCCGCCAGGATGAGCTTGGGCCAGACCTCGGCACCTACATGCTCGAAGATGATGTCGACGCCGCGCTTGCCGGTCAGCCGCTTCACCTCGGCGACCAGATCCTGGCTCTTGTGGTTGATGACCTCGTCGGCGCCGAGCGCGCGCGCCCGCTCGAGCTTCTCGTCGCTCGACGCGGTGGCGATGACCCGCGCGCCGTGCAGCTTGGCGATCTGCACCGCCGCGACCCCGACTCCCGAGCCGGCGGCGATGACCAGCACGTCGTCGCCCGGCTTGACCGGCGCCTTGCGCGTCAGCATCTGCCATGCGGTCAAGAAGGTCACCGGCACCGCCGCCGCCTGCTCGACGGTCACGCTCTTCGGCCTCGGCACGACATTCTGCGCCGGCACGACGATCTGCTCGGCGTAGCCGCCCGAGATGTCCTCGCCCATGAGCCGATAGTGGCGGCACAGGTTGTCGCGCCCCGAGAGGCACTCGCGACAGCGCCCGCACGAGTGGCCGGGATTGACGACGATCTCGTCGCCCTCGTCGACGCCCACGACGCCGGCGCCGACCTGATCGACGGTCCCCGCGACATCGGCCCCGAGCAAGAACGGATACTCGAGCTTGAGATGCGGCAGCCCCTTGCGCACCCAGACATCGAGGTGGTTCATCGCCACGGCGGCGACGCGCACGCGCACCTGGCCCGGGCCCGCCGTCGGTGACGGCAGCTCCTCGAGCGTCAGCACCTCGGGTCCCCCATGCGACCTCAGCGTCACGGCCCGCATCGTCGCCCTCTCATTCGGCGCCGCAGACGCCGTAGACCGGCCCCGAGAAGGCGAAGCGATCGCAGACGCCTTCGACCGCGGGGCAGTCGCCCTGGCCCGCGGCGACACCGCCGTCGGGCACCTGGAAGTAGCAGTAGCGACGGCAGAAGCCGAGGCTCTGGCAGCGGAATCCGGCCGCGCAGTCGACCTGCGCCGCGCAGCTCGCGCCGGCCATGCCGGGCGTCTTGTTCTCGAGGCAGATCGAGAGGCGGCCGATGTCGTCGGCCGGCGAGAGCCAGCACTTGCGCGTGCCGGTGCAGACGCTCTGCGACACCGGATCGCAGCCGCTGTCGGCGATGCACGCGTGCAAGAGCTGGACGCCCGCCTCGCTCGTGCGCTGCGTCGACGTCGGGGTCGTGAGCACGCAGCCGCCGCCAGCTGGGCAGTCGCTGCGGGCGTAGCAGGGCTTGCGGCAGTGCGGCCCGTCGCCGGGAAAGTCGAGGCAGATGAGGCCAGGCGCGCAGTCGTCCCCGGCGCGATCGCCGTCGGTGACGGCGGCGCAGACGGCGCCCTCGGCGACGGTGGTGGCGCTGACGGCGAAGCAGAGATCGCGCGGCGTGCCGTGGTCGGTGCCGACGGTGCACTTCTGTCCCGACGGGCAGCCGCTATTGGCGAAGACGTCGCACTCGGCCTTGAGGCGCGCCAGGTCGAGCGGCACCGTCATGTCCACGGGCACCGACAGATCGGGCGCCTCGTGGCCCGAGTCGCCACAGCCCGCCATCAGCGTGAGAGCGACGAGGACCCGAAGCGCGCGCATGCCGCGCGAGACTAGCCTGCCACTTCGACGGCGCGCAACTCGCGGATGACGGTGACCTTGATCTGCCCGGGGAAGGTCATCTCCTCCGAGATCTGCTTGGCGATCTGCGACGAGAGCTCGACGGCGCGCTCGTCGGTGACGCGCCCCTCCTGCACGTAGACGCGCACCTCGCGCCCCCCCTGCACGGCGAACGCACGCTCGACGCCGGCGAAGCTGCCGCCGATGCGCTCGAGGTCGTCGAGCTTCTGCACGTAGTTGTCGGTCTGCTCGCGACGCGCACCGGGCCGCGCGCCGCTCATGGCGTCGGCCGCCGCGACCAGCGAGGCGTACACCGTGTTGCACGGCTCGTCCGCGTGATGCGCGCCGATGGCGTTGGCCACGATCTCCGCCTCGCCGAGCCGGCGCGCGTAGTCGGCGCCGATGACCGCGTGCGACCCGTCGATGGCGTGGGTGAGCGCCTTGCCGATGTCGTGCATGAGCGCCGCGCGCCGCGCGATCTTGATGTCGAGCCCCAGCTCCGACGCCATCATGCCGCACAGGAACGCCGCCTCGACCGCGTGCTTCCACTGATTCTGCGTGTACGAGGTGCGCCAGTTCAGCCGCCCGACCAGCTTGACGATGTCGGGATGCGCGCGCGGAATCTCGAGCTCCTTGAAGGCCCGCCGTCCGAGGTCGACGACCTCCCGCTCCAGCTCTTCCTTGATGCGCTCGACCGAGCCGCGCGCCTCGCCCTTCCAACCCTGCTTCTCGAACTTGCGGATGGCGCGACGGGCGATCTCGCGACCGAACGAGTCCTGCCCCTCGAGGCGGATGCTGGTCTCATCGTCGGCGAGCGTCAGCTTGATGTTGGCGATCTCCTCGAGCGTCGGCAGGTCGGCGACCAGTCGCGCGCCGAGCCCCGGCGGCAGCGGCAGGTTCGACAACAGCCGCTCCGTCAGGTAGTGGCCCTGATAGCGCTGAATGGCGATGCCCATGACGCGCTTGGCTTCGCGGCCATGCTCCGCGTCGGCGAGCCCCTGCTCGATGTGGCGCAGCTCGTCGGCCGCGCGCGCCTTGGCCTCGGTGACCCACTCACCGACGAGCCGATCGCGCAGATCGGCGCGCGTCTCGCCCGCCACGTCCTCGAGCCGATCGACGACCTCGACCTCGATCTTCTTGCGCGCCTCGTCGAGCTCCCGCTTCTTGGCCTCGAACGCCTTGAGCCCCTGCTCGCGTTCGTGCACCGCCGCCGCGCGCGCGATCACCCGCTGCTCGGTGGCGCTCGACGTCGCCTCGCGACGCGCGACCTCGTCCTCGCGTCGATGGAGCTCGCGTTCGATGCGCAGCGCCTCTTCCTGCGCCACGCGCCGCGCCTCGAGCACCTCCTCCTTCGCCGAGCCCGCTGCGGCGCTCATCGCCGCCGCCGCTTCGGCCTGCGCCGTCGCCCGGATGGCGTTGAGCTCGGCCGAGAGCGCCTGCTCGCGCAGCCGCGCATCGATCAGCCTGCGCCGCCGCACCACCGTGAACGCTCCGCCCCCAAGAATCGCGGCCGCGACTATATAAAGGAGGAACACGACTCCAGCTTGCGGTCGGCAGCCCTTTTTGGCAAGGTCCGCGCGGTGGAGGGCCTATGCGGGTAGTGGGGGTGATTGCGATCACGTTGGCGTTCGCGGGCAGCGCGCGCGCGGATCTGTCGGGGCTCCTGAAGAGCCAGCTGCAGCAGCGCGCAGCGACGAAGGCGGCCGGTCAGGAGCCGCTCGGCGCGCCCATCGGCGGTTTTCTCGGCAGCCGCCAGTCGACGCAGCAGTTCGTGACCATGCAGGCCGGTCGCTGCTACACGATCCTCGGTGTCAGCGGTCAGGGCGTGAGCGACCTCGATCTCGCCCTCTACAATCCGAACGGCAAGCGCGTCGCATCGGACATCGGCTTCGATCCGACGCCGTCGATCCAGCACTGCGCCGAGTGGCCCGGCGCCTACCGCCTCGAGGCGACCGTCAAGCGCGGCGCCGGTGAAGTCGCCGTGCAGGTCTACGTCGCCGGTGGCGGCGCGGCCGCGACTCCGCCTCCGCAGGCGACGGGCGACGGCATGCCGCCGCCCGATCCGTCGCTGCAGCCCAAGGCCGCTGCGCCCGCCGGCGCCGGCGCCGATGCGCTCAACTCGCACATCGACGGCGAAGCGAAGTCGCTCGCGCCAGGCGCGCACCGCGTCGGCGACTTCTTCGCCGGCTTCGGCGACAAGGGCCAGCGCAGCGATTGGTACGTCCCGCTCGAGGCCGGCCAGTGCTACACCTTCATCGCCGCCGGCGGCGCGGGCGTGCAGTTCCTCTCGCAATATCTGTGGGACCCGTCGGGTAAGCGCGTCTCCGACAACAAGTCGAAGACCGCGCAGTCGGTGATGGGCTTCTGCGCCGGCATTCCCGGCCCTTACCACCTGCAGGCCAAGATCGAAAAAGGCGGCGGCGAATATCACGTCGGTGTTTTCGGCAAGAAGCCGTAATTTCCCACCACGGCACGAGACGATCCCGCTAAGCGGGTCATCCAACGGAGCGGAAGGAGGCCACGACCATGGCCCGCCCGCTCGAGGACGACGCCGGCTTTTCCACGTATCTCGCCGCCATCCAGCACTTCCAGCCGCTCGATCGCGAAGAAGAATTGAAGCTCGCCCGTCGCTGGCTCACACGTAACGACCGTGAGGCAGCCGACACCCTGGTGCGCGCCAACCTGCGCTTCGTCGTCAAGATCGCCATGCAGTATCGCGGCTACGGGCTGCGTGTCAGCGATCTCGTCGAAGAGGGCAACATCGGGCTCTGCGAAGCGGTGCGCCGCTTCGATCCGTCGCGCAACCTGCGCTTCATGACCTACGCCGCCTACTGGATCCGCGCCTTCATCCTGGCGCACGTGCTCAAGCAGTGGTCGATGGTCGGCGTCGGCACCGGCCCGCTCCAGTCGAAGCTCTTCTTCCGCATGGCGCGCGAGCGTGCCCGCATCACCAGCGCGCTCGGTCCCGACGGCACGCCGACCGCCGTCGAAGAGCATCTGGCGAAGACCTTCAACACCTCGAAGGAGCGCATCCGCGACATGACGGGGCGCCTCGAGGCGAAGGACGCGTCTCTCGACGTGGCCGCCTGGCGCGACGGCAGCGCCACCGCGCTCGAGCTGCTCGCCGACGACCACAACGAAGGTCAGGAGGATCGCTTCGAGCGCATGCAGCGCGAGTCGATGGTGCGCGATCGCGTCGACGGCGTCGCGCGCGGGCTCTCGTCGCGCGAGCGCTACATCCTGACGCGGCGCCTCTTGTGCGAGGACGCCGATACCCTCGCCGAGATCGGCAAGCACCTCAACTTGTCGCGCGAGCGCGTGCGGCAGATCGAGGATCGCCTGAAGACCAAGCTGCGGCGCGCCCTGCCCGAGTTCGAGCCGCAGCAGATGCGCGCGTAGTAGACTCGGCGGCGTGAACGCGGCCGTCACCTTCTTCAAGAAGCGCTTCAAAGCCGAGGGCGACGCCGCGAGCGCGGTCGCGCAGAAGGCGTACATGAAGAGCGCGCTCCACTTCCACGGCGTGGTCTCCGAGCAGCTGCGCGTCGCCTGCGCCGACTTCGTCAAAGCCACGCCGCTCGACCACGACGCGCTCGTGGCCGCCGTCGACGCGCTGTACGCAACCAATTGGTTCGATCTGCACTCCGCCGGCATCGGCCTCCTCGAGCGCAAGAGAAAGCTCCTCGGCCCCGAAGACGCGGCGTGGCTGATCGGGCTCGTGCGCCGCTCGGGCTGCTGGGCGCACGTCGACTGGATCGCGACCAAGATGGTGCCGCACACGCTGCCCGCGAAGCCGGCGAAGCTCCTGACCAGCTGGGCGCGCGACGACGACTTCTGGGTGCGCCGCACCGCGCTCCTCGCGCAGCTCGACCTCCTCCGCGCCGGCGCCGGCGACTTTCCGCTCTTCGCGCGCCTGGCCACGCCGATGCTCGGCGAAAAGGAGTTCTTCATTCGCAAAGCGATCGGCTGGGTGCTGCGCGACGTCGCGCGCAAGCGCCCCGAGCTCACGTTCGGGTACGTCAAGGAGCACGGCGAGAAGATGAGCGGGCTGACCTATCGCGAAGCGACGCGCCGACTCCCCGAGGAGCTGCAGGCGCGCTTGTAGCTCGGAGGCGCTAGACGCGACGGACGTCTTTGACGACGAGCACGCGGTCGAGCCAGAGATTGGTCAGCTTCTCCTGCACGGTGTTGAGGCGGAGTCGCGCGGCGAGGTTGTCGAAGTCGACGTGGTCCATCAGCTGATCCTGGTTGAAGCAGCTGAACACCACCGTCTCCTTGCCCGTGCGCGGATCGACGTGCTTCTGCAAGCACTGCGCGCACACCTCTTTCATCATGCACTGCATCGGCGAGTTGATGCTGGCGACGGCGGTATGATCCGGCCTCAGCTTGCCGGCCAGGACGCCGTAACGCGCATCCTTCACCGCGCGCATCATGCGGTCCGACCCGATGGCGATGATGCGCGCGCCGTCGCTGTACGGCACCGCCTGCGGCCCGAGCTCATCGTCGGCGTAGGCACGCATCGCCTGCACCACGTTGCCGACGAAGCCGCGATCTTGCGGCCGCCGCGGCGTCACGGCCGGGGCGCTGTCCGTCGACCAGACGATCACGTCCGAGGCCGCTTCGATGTCGTCGACCTTGAACACATCCTCTGCTTTGCGATAGGCCGCGAAGTAGATCACCTTGCAGCCCGCCGCGCGCAGCGCCTTGCCGATCGAGAAGAGCACCGCGTTGCCGAGGCCGCCGCCGGCCAGCACCACCGTCTCGCCGGCGGGGATCTCCGTGGGCGTTCCGGTCGGCCCCATGACCACGACCGGCTCGCCCGGCTCGAGCGCCGCGCACAAGCGCGACGACGAGCCCATCTCGAGAACGATGAGCGACAGAAGGCCGCGCTCCGGATCGGTCCATGCGCCCGTGAGCGCCAGCCCCTCCATCGACAGCCGCGTGCCGTCGACGATGGCGCTCTGGCTCTCGTAGTTCTGCAGCCGGTAGAACTGGCCCGGATGGAACTGCTTCGCCGCCAACGGGGCGCGCACCACCACCTCGACGATCGTCGGCGTCAAGCGATTGACCGCCACCACCGTCGCGCGCAGCCCGTCCTCGAGCTTCGCCGTCAGCGTGCGCCACTTCTGCTCGCGCGCGGGCTGTCCGGCCGGGTCGTGCGCCGCCTCGCCGAAGGCCGCGGCCACGTGCACGAAGCCATGCTTGGCCGACGCCATCGCCTTGACGACGCTGCCCGCGTAGCGCGGATGGTTGTCGCCGTAATAAGTGACGGTCTTGCCGTCCTCGAGGTACGACGTGAAGAAGCCGTTCGGGTCGGGCGTGAGCGTGACCTCGCCCGACTCCGAGCGCACCGCCTTGTGCGGCGCGAAGAAGCCGCGCTTATCGAGCGCGAACGTGCCCGGGTACTCCTTTTCGTAGATCGTGTTCGGCGACGTGCCCGCCGCGACGCACACGGTTCGCGCCGGCAGCTCGACGAGATTGCCCGCCGAGTTCTTGAACGTCATCGCCTTGAGCGCGCCGCGCTCGTCGGGGATCGCCGCCACCGGCGTCATGCCTTCGATGAAGCGCACGCCCTCTTCGAGCGCCTTCTCCACCTCTTCGTGGTTCAAGCGATAGGCCGGTGAATCGGTGATCTTCTTGCGGTAGAGCAGCGACACACCGCCCCACGAATCGATCAGCGCCTGGAACTTCGGCGCCCGCTTCTCGGCGGCCGCCTTCTGACGCTCGGCGCGAATCGCGCGGCCGTGCGTCAGGAACTCGTCGAGCACGCCGCGCTCCTCGACGTCGAACGTCGCGCGCGCCTTGTCCTCGCCGAACGTCTCGAGCAGCCCCTCGAAGCGGTCGAGCATCTTCTCGCACTGAACGACGTAGTACGCCGCCATCTCGGTCGCCGTATCGATCGCGGTCAAGCCGCCGCCGATGACGATGCCCGGCAGCCGCACCTGCAAGTTCGCCAGCGACGAGCGCTTGTAGGCGCCCTGCAGCTGCAGCGCCATGAGGAAGTCGGACGCCTTGCGCACGCCGCGGATGAGGTTGTTCTCCAGCTCGATGACCGTCGGCTTGCCGGCGCCGGCGGCGATCGCCACGTGCGCGAACCCGAGCCGCCACGCGTCTTCGATGGTAATGGTGCCGCCGAGCCGCACGCCGCCGTAGGCGCGGAACTTGTCGCGCCGCATGAGCGTCGTGTAGATGAGCCCGAGGAAGTTCTTGTCCCAGCGCACCGTGATGCCGTACTCCGACACGCCACCGAACCCGAGCAGCACGCGGTCGTCCAGCTCCTCGTACTGGAAGCTCTTGACCGGCTCCGGTGGCGTGCCGGTCGTCCAGTCACCGACGAGCGCCGTCGGCAGCGGCTCGAGCTTGAGGCCGTCGATGCCGACCACGCCGAAGCCTTCGTTCATGAGGTGATGCGACAGCGTGTAGCCCGCCGGGCCGAGCCCGACGACGAGCACATCCTGCCCGCGATACGGCAGCGCGTAGGGGCGCCGCACGTTGAGCGGATTCCAGCGCGTCAAAAGCCCGTAGATCTCGAGGCCCCAGGGCAGCGCCAGCACGTCGGTGAGCACGGCCGTCTCGATCTGCGGGATGTCGACCGGCTTCTGCTTCTGATAGACGCACGCCTTCATGCAGTCGTTGCAGATGCGGTGTCCGGTGCCCGGGCACATCGGATTGTCGATGACCACGAGCGCCAGCGCGCCGATCGAATCGCCGCGCCGCTTGGTGATGTGCATCTCCGAGATCTTCTCGTCGAGCGGGCAGCCGTTGAGCTCGATGCCGAGCGCGTTCGGCTTGATCGCGCCCGACTTGGCGTCGCGCAGACCCTTGGAGCAGGAGTCCTTGTCGCGATCGTGGCAGTAGAGGCAGTAGTCGACCTCCGCCAGCACCTGCTTGGGGTTCATGCGGCGGTCGGTGAGGCGGAATCCGTCGCGCTCGCGCCGATGCTCGGGCGGACCGACGATCAGCTCCTTCATCTCCTGCGACGGGCGCCTGAGCTCGACGAGGTTGAGCGCGTCGGTCGTCGCGGCGGCGAACTTGTACGAGAGCCACTTCTTGCCGAGCTCTCCCTTGCGGCAGACGATCCACTGCTCGAGCGCCGCGAGATCGTTGCGCAGCGCGATGAGCCTGGCATCGTCAGCCGCTCCCTTCTTCAGCTCCGCCTCGTGATCGAGGAGGTGCACGATGGCGAGGGCGACCTTGCGCTCGTCGTCCGCCGATTCACCGAGGAGGCCGAGCCCTTCGAGCACCTTGTCGCCGGCTTCGCGCGTGCACTCGTCGGGCTTGCGCTTGAGCGCCCGGCGTTTGACGAACTCGTCCTTGAAGCGAAAGACGTGCAGCTCGTCGAGCACAGCCTGGCGCTGCGCGTTCCAGGCGTCCTCGACGCCGAACAGCCGCACCACGAAGCGCGACACCGACGGTGCCAGGTCGACCAGGAGCTCGGACAGCTCGACCGGTCCCAGGTTTTCGCCGAGCGTGGCGCGATAGGCGTCGTAGCGCGCAGCCAGCGCCGGGTCGACCTCGCCCAGCTCCGCGTGCCAGCGCTCGAAGAGCGTGCGCAGCTTGTCCGGGGCGTACAGGTCCGCGTAGGTAAAGCCGGGGATCTTCAGGTCTAAGTTTGGTCTCTGCATGAGGGCCGACGTCAACACGGCCTGGAATTTGTCACAAAATCAGAACGACGGTGTGAGAATCAGCGACTCTTCTTTTTTCGGTTTGTGGTGCTTTTTCGGCGCCGCAGGCCGGGCGGGCGAGGGCTCGTCGACCTGTGCAGTCTTCGGCGGCGGAGCCGGCGCCTTCGGTGCCGCTGCGATCGCGGCTTTGGGCGGGCTTGCCACCGGCGCCTGCGGAGTCGCCGGCGGCGGAACGTTGGCAGTCGGCGCGCCGTCGTCGCTCTCTTCGCGCGGCTTCGGCGTCAGCCGCAGCTTGAGCGCCTGATCCTCGGCGGTCTGCACCACGCGCTGCGCCGTCAGATAGCCGTCCTTCTTGACCAGCAGCGTATGCGGCTCGGAGTTGCGCGCGATCTTGACCACCGCCGGTGCCGGCCCGACGAGCTGCTCGCCGTCGAACACCTGGGCGCCCGCGGGATCCACCGTCACCGTGACGGCGACATTGCCGCCGCGTCCCGGTCCGACCGCGAAGTACCAGCCCGCCCCCGCGCCCGCGACGACGATCGCGGCGACGACGCCGATGACCGGCGCCCGCGATTTGCGCGGCAGCTTCACGCGATGCGGCTCCGCCACCGTATTCTTCGCCGGCCGCTGCGTGACGATGCGCTCCGGGTCCGGCCGTCGCGCCGTCGGTGCCGTGACCGCCTCGTGGCGATTCTTCTGCGCCGCCTCCTCGACCGCGCGCTTGATCGTCGCCGGATCGGGTGCCTGCGCCATCATCGTCGGCGCATCGGTCCCAAGCCGCGGCGCCAGCTTGCCCGTTTGCAGCGGCGGTGCCGCCGGCGGCGGTCCCGCGCCCACCATCACCGCCGCGCCCGGCGCCGGATGACGCACGACGGGAACGCCACCGTCGGGCGTGTGGCGAATGCCGCCGTGCCCGTCGAGCGACTGCGCGAATCGCTCCGGGTCGCGCAGCGCCGCCCGGAAATCTTCCATCGACGCGAAGCGAAACTCCGGCTTCTTCGCCAGCGCGTGCAGCACGATCTTCTCGAGCGCCGGCGGCACCGCCGGGTTCAGCCGCGACGGCAGCGGCGGCGGCTCGCGCACGTGCCGCACCAGCACCTCGCCGAATCCCTCGCCGGGAAACGGCACGCGCGCGGTCAGCATCTGAAACAGGATGCAGCCGAGCGAGTAGACATCGGCGCGCTGGTCGACTCTCTTGACGTTCTCCGCCTGCTCGGGCGCCATGTAGTGCGGCGTGCCGAGGAGCGACCCGGTCTTGGTCTGATGCGACATCGCCTGCGACGGTCCGGTCAGCTTCGCCAGTCCGAAGTCGAGGATCTTCACGAAGTCGGGATCGCCGCCGCGCGCAATCAAGAAGATATTGTCGGGTTTGAGGTCGCGGTGAATGATCCCGCGCGCGTGCGCCGCCGCCAACCCGTCGGCGAGCTGCAGCGCGATGTGGGTCGCGCGCGGAATCGAGAGCGCGCCCTCGTGCTTGATCTTGTCGCCGAGGCTGGAGCCCTCGAGCAGCTCCATGACGATGAAGCTGTCACCGTCGGGCGTCTGCCCGAAGTCCTGCACGTCGACGATGTTCTCGTGCCCGATCTGGGTGACCGCGCGCGCCTCGTTGAAGAAGCGCGCGATCATCTCCTCGTTCGACGCCAGCTCGGGATGGATGACCTTGAGCGCGACCCGCTTGCCGATGACGGGGTGATGCGCGAGGAACACGTTGCCCATCGCGCCCGAGCCGATTTTCTGAAGGACCTGGTAGTTACCGACGGTCGCCCCAACTTGAATCACGTCGAGATTCTAGCACTACTTGACGAGGTCGCCGAGGTCGAGCGCGCCATCGTCGAACGAGACGCCGCCGTGTACGACGACCGCCGAGATGCACGCTTCGTCGTCGAAGATGGTGAAGCGGTGCGCGCTTCCCTCCTCCATGACGTGCAGATCGCCGGCGTGCACCTCGACGCCATCCTCTTGCTTGAATCCGCCTTGGACCACCAGCATGAATTCGCGGCCGAGGTGGGTGTGGCGGGGCCACGTGACCGACGGTCCCATCTTGACGAAGCCGCAGAAGGCGCCGGCGACGGCGGGCCCGCAGCCCTCGGCCATCATGACCCACGAATTTTCGACGGGGCCCGGCATCCACTCGCTGGGACTGTCGAGGCGCTCGAGCAGATCGCGCGCTTTGGCGCGGCCGACGTCGAACAGCGACGCCAGCTTGTCCATCATCGCGTGCAAACGGGGCGGCTTGATGCCGTCGAGGATGCGCGCGCGCAACGCGGCCGGTGGCGCTTCGGCGGGGAGCGCCAGCGCCAGCGCGGCGAAGGCGTCGGCGGCCTGCATGAGCTCCTGGTTGCAGCGGGCGCAGCCGGCGACGTGCGCTTCGAGCGTCTCGCGCTCGGCGTCGCTGACGTCGCCCAGGAGGAGGTCGCCGATGCGGTCGTCGATGTGCGCGCCGCTCATCGCGACGCCTCGGGCATGAGGCCTTGGCGAAGCTTGGTGAGCGCCGCCGCCACGCGCGACTTCACGGTGCCGATGGGCGCCCGCAGGCGCTCGGCGATCTCGGACGACGACAAACCCTCGAAGTAGCCCAGCTCCAGAACCTGCCGCTGCTCGGCCGGCAGCTCCGCCAGCGCGCGGCGAACGGCGGTGCGGTCGGCGCCCAACTCGGGATCCTCGCCGGAGTGGGCGTCACCGACGGTGGCCGCGACCGCTTCGGGCGCCGGGAGATCGGCGCGCTTGGAGAAGACGGCGGCTTTGCGACGGTCGAGCGCCCGGCTGCGCATGCGCATCAGCAGCCACGCGCGCACGCTGCCGCGCGCCTCGTCATAATCGGCAGCCTGGCGCCAGACTTCGATGAACACGTCGTGCAACAAATCCTCCGCCTCGCGCCGATCGCCGAGGATGCGGCGGCCGATCGCCAGCAGCGCCGGGGCATAGCGATCATAGAGCGCCGCCAGGCAATCCCGGTCGCCCGCGGCGGCTCCGCTAATCAGTGTCACGTCACCCTTGTCAACCACGCTCGCCCACCGTTTTCCCGCGACGTACGACGGTAGCAGCATAATGGTTTCATCGACAAGTACGGGCCAACCGCCCGCCTGGATCGATTCGCTGGCCAACTACAGCAGCAGCGCACCGATTCGGCGCAAGGTGCGATCGATGACGCGCGCGGGCAAGGGCGGGCTCTCGCCATCGACGATGGCGGCACCGACCATCGCCGCCATGGGCTCGATCTCGGCGTCGTGCAGGGTGGTGCCGCGCATCCAGAACAGCTGATGCGTGCCACCGACTTCGACGAGCCACGCCTCGCGCGCGTTCCACGCGTCGGCCACGAGGCGCGCCACCTCGGTCGCCGCGGTCGCAGGCGTGG
>JAQBQH010000147.1 GCA_028287105.1 Myxococcales bacterium | reverse complement strand
CTGGTCGGCTCCGGCGGTGGCGGCGGCGCGCCGGCGGGTCCCGACGCCGGGCGCGGCGGTCTCGGCGGCGGCGCCGTGGCCCTGCTCGGCGCGGATGTGAACGTCAGCGGCACCATCGACGTGCGCGGCAACGTCGGCGTGGACGCAAATCCGTCGGCCTCGAGCGCCGGCGGTGGCGGTGGCGGGTCGGGCGGCAGCATCCTCGTCTCCGGGGGCCGCGTCGTCCTCGACATCGGACACGACTTCCTCGCCGCGGGCGGCAAGGGCGGACGCGGGGTCAGCGGCGGTGTCGGCCTCGGCATCTCGGGCGGCGACGGCGCAGGCGGGCGCATCTATCTGGCGTCCGACACCTTGCAGATCGCAACCGGGATGACGGCCGCGACGAGCGATGTGCCGGCGGTCCTCGGCGGCAGCGGCTCATCGCTTCATACGTTCCCGCGGTGACGACGGGCACCGGGCGCGACCGTTGCAGCTTTGTCGGGGATGGACCCCAACAAGCCAGGCGCTCCCCAGCACGTCCCTCATTCGGGCGGTACGTCGCACGAAGGGCCCAAGGACGATGACGAGCTCATCGACGAGGCCTCCAAGGAGTCGTTCCCGACCAGCGACCCGCCCAGCTTCACCCCCGTAAAGGGCACGGGCCATCGGCATAAGTAGCCGCGGTCACTCGTTTTTAGTCGTATTCACCATCTCGAGCAGGAGCGGGCCCATGACGCCCGTGAACTGGATCCCCATGCCCGGGTGCTGGCCGGGCTGCGGGCGCAGCCAGACCACCTTGCCGCGCACGTGAATCGGTGTGTCCTCGTCGGCGATCAGCACCTCGAGATCGACGTCGGTGCCGATGTCGAGCGGCCGCGTCGTGTGGACGAACAGCCCGCCCGGCGAGAGGTTGTCCACGAGATCCTTCTGCAGATCGCCCTTGGACAGGTAGCTGACCTGCAGTGACACCGGAACGCGCGGGAACTGCCGCTTCCCTTTTTCGTCGTCGGTCATGATGCCTCGCCTCGCCTCATAGTAGAGGGCCGGGCATCGTTCTGGCTAGCGCCGCGAGCGCCGGCTCGTACGGAGCCCGCGCGACCCCGACGTTGGTGATGATGGCGGTGATGAGCCCGGCCGGCGTGACGTCGAAGGCGGGATTGCGCACCTTGATGCCGTCGGGCGCCAGCTGCTTGTCGCCGACGTGGGTGACCTCGCGCGCCGAGCGCTCCTCGATCGGGATCTGACGCCCCGTCGGAGTCGCCAGGTCTACCGTCGAGAGCGGGGCCGCGACGTAGAACGGGAGGTCGTGTGCCCGCGCCAGCAGCGCCAGGCCGTAGGTGCCGATCTTGTTCGCCGTGTCGCCGTTGGCGGCGATGCGGTCGGCGCCGACGATGACTGACTGGATCTCCCCGCGCTGCATCATGTGCGCAGCCATGTTGTCGGTGATGAGCGTGACGTCGATGCCGCTCTTGTGCAGCTCCCACGCGGTCAGGCGCGCGCCCTGGAGGAACGGTCGCGTCTCGTCGGCGAAGACGTGGATGCCGCGCTTCTGCTTGTGCGCCGTGCGGATGACGCCGAGGGCGGTGCCGTAGCCGCCCGTCGCCAGCGCGCCCGCGTTGCAGTGCGTGAGCACGCCGCCCTGCGGCAGGAGCGGCGCACCGAACTCGCCGATCTTGAGGCACATGAGCACGTCCATCGTGTGGATCGATCGCGCCCGCAGCTCTTCGGGGATCATGCCGGGAAAGGCGCCGCCCTGGCGCTGCGGCTTGAGCATCATGTCGATGGCCCAGAACAGGTTCACCGCCGTCGGACGCGTCGCGCGGAGGAGCGTCGCCGCCTCCTCCAGCGACTCGCCGCGGCGCGCGGCGATGGCCATGCCGTAGGCGGCGGTGACGCCGATGGCGGGCGCACCGCGCACCACCATGTCCTTGATGGCCGCGGCCACCTCGACGACGGTGCGACACTCGATCCAGATCTCCTCGGCGGGCAGGAGCCGCTGATCGAGCAGCGAGAGCACACCGGTCGCGTGGTCGTAGCGGATCGGCGAGAGCATCTCGTCGAAGTCGATGACGTCGATGCTGCTCATGCGAGGAGCTTCTTCAAGAGCTCGTTCACCATTGCGGGGTTCGCCTTGCCCTGGGTTGCCTTCATGACCTGTCCGACGAAGAAGCCGATCATCTTCTCGTTGCCGCCTTTGTACTGCGCGACCTGCTTGGGGTTGGCCTCGACGGCGGCGCGACAGGCCGGCTCGAGCACGCCCGCGTCGGTGACCTGGGTCAGCCCCTCGCCCTCGACGATCGCGCGCGCGCCCTTGCCGGTCGCCCACATCTTGTCGAAGACGTCCTTGGCGATCTTGCCCGAGATGGTCTGGTTCTCGATGAGCGCGATGAGCTCGCCGAGCGCGGCGGCCTCGACGCGCCAGCCGTCGCGGCTGAGCACCTCGGTGCTGATCCAGTTGGCGGCCAGCTTGGGCGACACGCCCACGCGCACCACGCCGTCGAAGTAGTCGGCGATGTTGCGGTCGGCGGTGAGGACGCCCGCGTCGTAGGCGGACAGTCCGAGCGATTGAAAGCGGCGCCAGCGCGCCAGCGGCAGCTCGGGCAACTGCGCGCGCAAGCGCTCGACGGCGGCCGGGTCGACCGTGAGCGGCGGCAGGTCCGGCTCGGGGAAGTAGCGATAGTCGTGCGCCTGCTCCTTGGAGCGCATGGCGTGCGAGGTGCCCTTGTCGGCGTTCCACAAGCGCGTCTCCTGGACGACGCGCTCGCCGCGCGCCACCAGGTCCGACTGCCGCGCGATTTCGTACTCGATGGCGGCCTCGACGTGCTTGAACGAGTTCATGTTCTTGAGCTCGGCCTTGGTGCCGAGCTTCGACTCGCCCACGGGCCGCACGCTGACGTTGGCGTCGCAGCGGAGCGAGCCCTCTTCCATGTTGCCGTCGGAGATGCCGAGCCAGCGCACCAGCTGGCGGATGGCGCGCAGGTAGGCGCCCGCCTCGGCGGCCGAGCGCAGCTCCGGCTCCGACACGATCTCGCACAGCGGCACGCCGCAGCGGTTGTAGTCGACGAGCGAGACCGGCGACCCCGCCAGGTGCATGCTCTTGCCCGCGTCCTCCTCCATGTGGATGCGGGTCAGGCGCACCGAGCGCACCTCACCGTCGAGGAGGAAGGGCACGACGCCGCCTTTGCAGAGCGGCTCCTCATACTGCGAGAGCTGGTAGCCCTTGGGCGAGTCGGGATAGAAATAGTGCTTGCGCGCGAAGCGGCACGACGCGATCTCGCAGTCGACGGCGAGACCGAGGCGCATGGCGGCGTCGACGGCGGCGCGATTGAGCACCGGCAGCGTTCCGGGCAGCGCCAGCGTGTACGGATCGGTGTGCGAGTTGGGCGCGCCGCCGAACGCCGCCGACGCCGAGGTGAAGATCTTGGTGCGCGTAGCGAGCTGAACGTGCACCTCGAGCCCGATGACCGCCTCGAGCTTCATGCCGGCGGCCTGCGCGTGTGCCAGTCGGTGGCGCGCTGATAGGCGCCGGCGACGGCAAACAGCGTCTCCTCGCCGAGCGCCGGCCCGAGCAGCTGTAGGCCCACCGGCAGCGACTGCGAGAAGCCGCACGGCACCGACATGCCGGGGATCCCGGCCAGGTTGCACGGGATGGTGAAGACGTCGTTGAGATACATCGCCAGCGGGTCGTCGGTCTTTTCGCCGAGCTTGAACGCCACCGACGGTGCGGTCGGCGTGGCGATGACGTCGACGGCGCCAAAGGCGCGCGCGAACTCATTGCGAATGAGGGTGCGGACCTTCTGCGCGCGCAGGTAGTAGGCGTCGTAGTAGCCCGAGCGCAGCGCGTAGGTGCCGAGCATGATGCGCCGCTTCACCTCGTCGCCGAAGCCGGCGGAGCGGGTGCGCGCGTACATGGCATTCAAGTTCTCGCCGGGCACGCGCAAACCGTAGCGCACGCCGTCGTAGCGCGCGAGGTTCGAGGACGCCTCGGCGGTGGCGATGATGTAGTAGGCGGCGATGCCGTGCTCGCTCGTCGGCAAGGTCACGTCGACGAGGCGGGCGCCCAGTCGCTCGAGCGTGTTGAACGCCTCTTCGACGAGCGCCGCCAGCTCGCGGTCGAGCTTGGCGACCCAGCTACGCACGATGCCGACGCGCAGCCCGTCGATGGGGCGCGCGCAGGCGGCCAGGTAGTCGGGCACCGGGCTACCGAGCGAGGTGGCGTCGTGCGCGTCGTGGCCGGCGATGGCCTGCAGCAGATAGGCGCAGTCGAGCGCCGAGCGGCCGAAAGGGCCCACTTGATCGAGCGAGCTGGCAAAGGCGACGACGCCGTAGCGCGACACGCGACCGTAGGTCGGCTTGAGCCCGGTGGTGCCGGTGAGCGCCGCCGGCTGGCGGATCGAGCCGCCGGTGTCGGTGCCGAGCGCGCCGGCGACGAGCCCCGCAGCGACGGCAGCGGCCGAGCCGCCCGACGAGCCGCCGGGCACACGCGTCGTGTCCCACGGATTGCGCACCGGGCCGTAGGCCGAGTTCTCGTTCGACGAGCCCATGGCGAACTCGTCCATGGACAATTTGCCGACGAGCACCGCGCCCGCCTGCTTCAGCTTCTTCGACGGCGTACCGTCATAGGGCGGGATCCAGCCTTCGAGGATCTTGGAGCCGGCGGTGGTCTCGAGGCCCTCGGTGACGAAGAGATCCTTGAGGCCCACCGGAACGCCGGCGAGGAGCCCGGGATCTTCGCCGCGCGCCAGCCGCTCGTCGACGGCGCGCGCCTGCGCCCGCGCGCCCGCTTCGTCGACGCGGTAGAAGCACTTGAGCGTACCGTCGATGGCGGCGATGCGCGCGAGGTAGGCGTCGGTCACCTCGGCGGCGCTGACCTGCCGCGCGCGGATCGCTTGCGCCACCTCGGCGAGGCCGCCGTCGGTGATGGTCACTCGGTGACCTCGATGATCTTCGGCACCTCGAAGAACGCGTCGTGGCGCTTGGGCGCGTCCAGGAGCGCGAGGTCGACGGGCAGATGTGGCTCGAGCGCCTCGAGCACATCGTCTCTGAGCGGCATGTCGAGCGGGACCGCGTGCGTGGTCGGCTCGACGCCGCTCACGTCGAGGCTGGCGAGCGACTCCATGTAGCCGAGGATGGCGTCGAGCTCACGCGTCAGCCGATGCACTTCGCCGTCGGAGAGCTCGAGCCGCGCCAGCGTCGCGGTCTGACGCACTTCATCACTCGTGATCTTGCTCATGATGGGACCCGGAAACTAGCACGAAGATTACTTGTTGGGCGGCGGCGTCGGGTCGACGGGCGGGATCTTGACGCGCACGACGTCGTGTCCGGTGGCGCCGCTGATCACGTCGACGATGTAGTCGTTCGACTGCGGGATGGCCGAGAAGCGGTTGGCCGAGGTCGCGACCCACTGCTTGTGGCCGCGCACGGGGTCGACGGCGACGATGCGGTTCCAGACGCCCGGGTTGGCGCGGTTCTCGTCGCACAGGATGCGGCCGTCGGGCAGGATCGAGTAGCTGCGCGTGTTGCGCGTCAACGGCGTGGTGACGCCGCCGGGCATGCCGGGCTGGTCGAGCGTGACCATGGTCAGATCGCCGATGCCCGAGCCCTGCGCCGAGTGCTCGAGCCAGCGGATGCGCTTGCGATCGCCCGACATCGTGAGCGACGAGCCGCGCTCCATGAAGCGCCAGTTGCCGAGCCAGCCGTCGCCGGCGCCGCGCACGTAGCGATCGGCCGGATCGGTCGAATAGAGGACGATATCGGTCGGCGTCGAGAGCAAGAGCAGGCGATTGATCCCAAAGTCGTAGACCGACTCCGGCGGCGCCGAGCCGTCGATGCGCGCCTTCTTCAGTGTGGTGCCGACGTCGTAGTAGACGTAGCCGTTGGTGAAGGTGAGCAGCTGCGGCTTACAGGGCTCGTCATCGAGGATGCGCTCGGGCGTAAAGCCGTCGATCGGCACGACGCGGACGCCGTCGTTGCCGCAGGTGACCAGCGTGCGCGCGTCGTAGAAGCCGAGGAAGCGCGGCCGGATGCCGAGATCGACGTCGAGGTTGTCGCGGGTGTGGTGCGCCACCAGCCGCCCGTCGCCGTCGCGATCGAAGAAGAGGTCGCCGGCGCCGGGATCGCTGAAGAAGGCGCCGTTGCGGAACGGATCGCGCGGGTCGATGCCCTTGGGCCACGGCACGATGCGGCGGAACGATTCGTCGCGGCGCTGGATGATGTAGCCGGGGAGCTTGTCGTCGAGAACGAGGTAGGCGAAGACATCGTCCTCGCCCATCGAGAAGAGCACCGCCGCGCCGCCCGGCATCTCGAAGGTGTGGCCGGGCGACTCGCCGATCGAGCGCACCGTCAGCTGCACCGGCTCGGGGGCCGACATATCCGCCGGCGCGGCGGTGGCGACGCCGCCCGTGCTCTTCGGGTGCTTGGTGATGTAGAGCGCGCGCCAGGTGACGAAGAGATCGGTGTCGAGCATCGGCAGCGTCTCGACGGTGCTCGCGTCGCCGGACATCGGCACCATGCGCCAGGTCTGGTCCTCCTGCTCGAGGATGATCCAGATGCGATTGTCGGCACCGAGGACGAAGATCTCCGTCGACACCGGCGCAGTATTCAGGTGCGGCAGGTTGGGCGTGTCGGGCACCGTGCCGACCAGCGGCAGCGTCGGCGCCTCGGTGTCGAACGTGTAGCTGCAGCTGCCGAGGCTGCAGCTACCGAGCAACAGGGCCGAGATGATGAGGGCGCGCTTCATCAGAATCGTCCGCGGATCCCGATCGACGGCAGGATCCAGCTGAACCCGTTCAATTGTGGCATGTCGTAGCGCGTGATGCCGGTGTCAGGATCGGTCGGGTAGGTCAGGCCGATGACGCTCTGTGAATACGTGAGGTTGACGATCTCGAGAAAGATCGAGAGCGCCCACTTCTTGAACAGCCACTCGCGGTCGACGCGGATGTCGAGCTGGTAGTAGTCGGGCAGGCGCGTGTTGTTGCGTCGGGTCGTGCGCCCGTCGGGCGGCTCGAGCACCGTCACGGGGCGGCCGGTCTGAAGGAGGAAGCGCGCGCCGACCATGAGGTTCCACGGCAGGCGCACCTGACCGACGACGTTGAGGATGTGCGTCTGATCGTAGTCGGCGGGACGGAGGCCGCACGAGAAGATGCGCTCGGTCTTGGCGAGCGTATAGGCGATCCAGCCGGTGAAGCGGCCCGAGCGCTTGCGCGCCAGGATCTCCATGCCGAAGCTGTGGCCGTCGACCTGGCGGGTGATGCGCGCGGGGCCGCCGGTGAGCGACTCGGGCGGCGGCGCGGTGCAGACAGCGACGGAGAAATCGAGCACCGCGTCGTTGATGTTGTAGAACTGCTGCCAGTAGCCGGTGACGCTCAGGCTGGTGTCTTGCGGCAGGGTGATCTCGACGCCGTAGGCCGCCTGGATCGCGCGCTGGAGGCCAAGCTGCAGCGCGAAGGTGTCGACGCCGGGCAGCGCCACGGGGAAGCTCGGCGGCTGCTGATAGAGACCGATGCCGCCGGTGATGGTGAGCTGCGGCAGGAGCTTGGCGCGGAAGTTCATGCGCGGGTCGACACCGACGAGCGTGACGGCACGCGCGTGATAGACGTCGGCGCGGACGCCGGCGGTGAGGAGCAGTCGCTTGGGGACGATCTCGACCGAGCCTTCGACGAAGGCGCCCGCTTCGACGCCGTCGCGGCTGCCGGCGAGCTCGCCGAGCGTGTCGGGCTGATCGGCGCCGGCGTCGGTGGCGAAGTTCGACGCCGTGAAGCGCGAGACCTCGCCGTCGATGCCGGCGTAGATGCGAAAGCGCTTCCAGCGCGCGCGGGCGTTGGCGCGCCACGCGAGCGAGAGCTTGTTCACTGTCGGGCCGAAGGCCTCGAACTCGTCGAAGCCGCCGACGAGCGCGACCTCGGTCTCGACGCGCCCGATGCGGCGGCGATCGCGCAGCTGCACGCGATAGAAGTCGAGGCGCTGCGGCGCGATCGCCGCCGGAACCGCGGGGCGCGTCGCCGTCGCGGGGCGGCCCGGATCGGTCTGGATGGCGAGAAAGTCGTAGGAGCCGAGGACCTCGAGGGTCAACGTCTTCCAGTCGGCGCGCAGCTGGAAGTCCCAGTACGAGAGATCGACCCGCTTGTCGAAGGCGCGCACGAGGAACGAGGGCCAGCCGTAGTGACCGGCGACCTCGACGGTGAGGCCCTTGGGAGCCTTGACCTCGACGAAGGCGGAGAGGTCGTAGAGCTTGAGCTCGACTTCGCCGTGCGCCGTCGCGTCGGCGCGGCCGGGGCGGGTCTCGGAGTCGATGACGCCGCCGGCGTAGTGGCCGAAGCTGACGTCGTAGACGCCCGGGTAGAAGTCGAGGCGCTCGATCAGGCGCGGGTGGATGACGCCGCCACCGACGACGAAGTGGAACAGCTGCGGCACGCGCATGCCGTCGAGGAAGAAGCCGTTGGTGCCGGGGCTGGCGCCGCGGATCACGTAGATCGGCAAGAGGGTCAGCGGCGCGGCGACGCCGGGCAAGAGGCCGACGACGCGAAACGGATCGCCGAGCGTGCCGGCGGTCTGGTGCAATTCCTCGTCGCGCAGCATGAAGCGCTCGCCTTCGTGGCGACCCTCGCCGCGAACGGTGGAGACGTAGCGTCCTTTATAGGCGGGAAGAGGCAAGAGGCTGTACTCGACGGTGAGCCCCTGGCCGGCGAGGAGGTTTTCCTGCGCGCGGAGCGGCTCGAAGCCATCGACGGTGACCGAAACATCGATCAAACCGGCCGGAACTCGTAAGCTGAACCGCCCGTCGGCATCGGTGACGGTCTCGTCCGTACGCGTCACGATGCGAACGCCCACAAGTGGGGTCACCGATCCGCGTTCGAACACTCTTCCGCGTAACTCCGCTTCCGGTTGGGGCGTATTTGCGGGTCTAACGTCCTGAGCGCGAGCATTGACGCCGCAAAGCGTCAAGAAAGCCAGCGCGCACAAATACTTCACGCGCGTGAAAGTACACGATCCCCACTTGACCACCAACACCACCTTCGCTACGGTCCCCGTCCGTCCAATGCGGAAATTTTCCCGAAATTGTATTGGCGTCCTGGTTCTCGCGACCGCCACCATGGGCTGCGACACGCTCAAGGCGCGCATGGTTGCCGGAGACGCGGCCGCGCTCTATCACGAAGGCAAGCTCGAAGAAGCGATCGCCAAGTACGAGGAGGCTGCGACGCACGATCCCCAGATCGCGACGATCCAGCTCAACCTCGGCTTCGCGAATCTGGCTCTCTATCAAGCGAACCCGAAGGGCAAGGTCGGCGACGACGCGGCCAACAAGGCGGTCGTGGCGTTCGAGGCCTACCTCAAGCTCAAGCCGACCGACGAGCGCGGGCGCCAGTACCTGGTGCAGACCTTCGTCGATACCAGCCGCTACGACGCTGCCGTCCAATATTACCAGCCGCAGGTGCAGAACAACGAGCCCGAGGCGTTCAACACGCTCGGCTTGATCGCGTCGAAGACGGGCAAGTTCGCCGAGGCGAAGGACTGGTACACCAAGCGCGTCGCCGCCGATCAGAAGAACCCCGATCCGAAGGTCTCGCTGTGCGTCCTCATCTGGGACTATCTGCACAATCACGCGGAGGTCCTCGGCGATCAGCGCAAGCAGCTCGCGGACGAAGGCATCGGGCAGTGCAAGGCCGCCATCGAGCAAGCGCCAAAGGCACCGAACGCGTATACGTATACCAACCTGCTGTATCGCGAGCGCGCGATGGCCGACGTGACGGACGACGAGAAGCGCCCCGATCTCGAGCAGGCGAACGAGTATTTCAAGAAGGCGATGCAGCTGCTCAAGGCAGCGAAGTAATAGACGCGATCAACCAGCGCAGCGAAGAACGAAAGGGCTAACGGATGCAGTCATTCAACCCGCTCGATATGTGGCACCACATGGGATGGCTGGACAAGGGCGTAGTTTCGCTCCTTGTCCTGATGTCGATCTACTCGCTGTGGGTGATGATCGATCGCTTCGTCGTGTTCTCGAGGGCGAAGCGCCATTCGCTGGCATTCGTGCTGGCACTGCGCGACCGGATGGCCAAGCGCGACCTCAACGGCGCGCTCAACTTGTCGAAGGCGGAGCCGCAGTCGCCCATCGCCAAGGTGATCTTCGAGGCGCTCACGGAGTATCGTGACGGGCTCGATGCCATCGCCAAGACGGGGCCGGACGAGGTCGGTGAGTTCGACGTCGTCGACGCCGTCAACCGCGCCATCGATCGCGTCAAAGAGCGCGAAGTGGCGAACATGAAGAAGGGCCTCGGCGGTCTCGGGTCGATCTCGTCGGCGGCGCCGTTCATCGGCCTCTTCGGCACGGTCGTCGGCATCATCAACGCCTTTCGCTCGATGGCTTCATCGGGTCAGGGTGGTCTCGGCGCGGTCTCGGCCGGTATCTCCGAGGCGCTCGTGACCACGGCGGCGGGTCTCCTCGTCGCCATCCCGGCCGTCATGGCGTACAACTACTTCACGAACACGATCGAGCAGTTCGTGGTCGACATGAACGACGTGAGCTCGGAGCTCATCTCGTACGTCCTCCGCGAAGGTCGCGAGCGCTAAACATGGCTGGCGGTATGGACGCGTTCGGCAGACCCCAGCTCAAGCAGCGGCGTCGGGCGAAGATCCACCGGAAGCGTGAAGGGTCGATCCGTCCCGGGTCGACGAAGAACGAGATCAACGTCACGCCGCTGGTCGACGTCGTCCTCGTGCTCCTCATCATCTTCATGGTGGTCACGCCGATGCTCCATCGCGGCGTGCACATCGAGCTGCCGGTGACGGAGCATCACGACAAGAAGCAGGATACGGGCGAGCAGCTGGTGGTGACGATCCGCGCCGATGGCACGTTCATCGAGACGGATAAGATCCCCGACGAGGCGCTGATCGAGCGGGTCAAGAAGGAGCTCAAGACCTCGCGGCCGGTGCACGTGCGCGCGGACAAGTCGCTGCCGTATGGCGACGTGCGCAAGGTGCTGGAGAAGATCCACGAGGCCGGCGCGCAGAACGTTGCCATGGGCACCGAGGAGGCGAAGTAATGTCGTTCGGACCTGGAGGCGCTGGCGGACTTCGCGCCGACATCAACATCACGCCACTCGTCGACGTCGTCCTCGTGCTCCTGATCATCTTCATGGTCATGACGCCGACGCTGCTCAAGCAGATGGAGCTGACGGTTCCGGAGAAGGCCGAAGTGAACCTGGCGCCGCCGCCGACCACGGATCAAGTGGTCGTCGGTGTCACCAAGGACGGCAAGATCAACATCAACAAGGAAATGATCGCCGAGGCCTCCTTCATCGAACGCATGCACGAGATCATGAAGAACAGCCGCGACAAGCTGGTCTTCTTCGATATCGACGACGAAGCCATCTACGGCGACGTCATGCACGTCATGGACATGACCCGCGGGTGCGGTGCCAAGACCCTCGGCGTCATGACCAAATAAGCTCCTCTCCCTTCCCCCGTCCCTTCACGATCCCCTTCCCGACGGCACCGGTGCTAAGGTGCTGCGCGCGTGCGCGTTCTCCTCGTTCCGACGCTGCTGCTGCTTGTCGCCGGTTGTAGCCCCTACGACCGCCGCGCCGGTGAAGCCTCGCTCGGCTCCGTCGACCCGTCGGCCTTCCCGGCGCCGTATCTGGGCGCCGGCGGCGATCCCAAGCGTGGCGGCGGGCTGATTTTGTCGTCGGTGGCGACGGCGCACGGCGAGCCGGCGCCCTACTACGCCTTCGCGCTCTCGGCGGCGCACGCGGCCTCCGACGATCCGCTCGCCATCTCCACCGACGGCAACGCGACCGCGATCCCGGCGCCGCTCGCCTACGTCTTCGATCCGCAGCTCCCGGCCGCGAGCGACCTCGGCGCGAGCGACCTCGGCGCGGCCGATCTCGGCGCGAGCGATCTCGGCGCCAGCGACATGGCTGGCGCCGCCGGCCCCGTCGCGCCGGAGCCCTTTCCGGCTTCGCCGCGCTGCACCCCGCCGGCCTCGTACAGCTACGACGCCCGCCGCGACGCCTACCGCCTCGACGAAGAGGGCAACGTCTTCACCGCGCTCCCGACCGCCGGCTACGCGCCCGTCGTCGCCGAGGTGCCGGTGACCTCGAACGGCGAGGCCTGCCAATCGATCAAGTCCGCCGCGACGCTGGTGACCCGCTCCGACGTCGTCGTCGAGACCGTGCCGCCGAAGTTTCCGCTGCCAGACGCCCGCCCGACCGGCGTCCCCGACGGCAGGTTCCTGGCGTGGGCCATCGTCGCTCCGGGCGCGGAGGTCCGCTTCCCCGACGGCACGCTCGATCCCACGAGCGGCCTCGGCCCGCAGAAGATCGGCTGGTTCGATCGCTATCTCCTGACCTACCTCGACGGTGGCTACCTGCCGGTCACGACCACGATTCGCCCCGGCATGGCCGGCAACCCCGA
>JAQBQH010000106.1 GCA_028287105.1 Myxococcales bacterium | reverse complement strand
TCGCCGGCGCCGCGGGGCTCCTCGCCACCGCGGCGTGGGCGCTCGCGTCGGGCCACGTCCTCGGCCAGCTGCACGCCGACGCCGAGCGCCAGGCCGTCGACGAAGCGCGCGATCTGGTGGCCATCGTCGCCGAACGCGCCCTCATCTCCGACGAGATCGACGCCATCGCCCCGGCGCTGGCACCGGCCGGCGGCTACCTCGTCTCGCTCGACGATGGCGGCCACGTCGTCGCCGGCGTCGGCACCGGCGTCCTCCCCGGCACCGAGGTGGTCATGCCCGGCCCCGACGTCTGCCGCGCCGGCAAGCTGCGCCCTCTGCCCTGCGCCGTGCGCCGGCTCGTCGACGGCACCATCATCGCCGGCGCCGTCCCCACCGTGCCGATCGCGCCGAGCCTGGTCTTCGTCTTCGCGCTGGCCGGCCTCCTCGTCGCGCTCACCGCGCTCGGCATCGGCGGGCTCATCGGCGGCGGCACCGCGCGCGATCTCTGGCGCGTCGCGCAGACGCTCGATGAGCTCGGCCGCAGCCCGCGCGGCCTCGATCGTCCCGTCGTCGCGCTGAGCCACGACGAGGTCGGCGATCTCGCCACTGCCCTCGGCAAGCTGCGCGCGCGCCTGCAGCCGGGGCTCGAGGAATATCAAGCCGCGCTCGAAAAAGCGCAGGCAGCCGATCAGGCGCGCACCGATTTTCTGACGCTGGTGTCGGGCGAGCTGCGCGATCCGCTCGATCGCATCCTCGGCGGCGCACGCACCCTGCTCGACCCCAATGCCGAGCCGCTCACCGGCGAGCAGAAAGAGGACGTCCGCATCGTCCTCACCTCGGCGACCCATCTCGTCGATCTGATCGACGAGGTCATCGACATCTCCGCCATCGCCACCGGCCAGATCACGCTCAAGCTCGGCGACGTCGACGTCGGCCAGCTCGTCGGTGACGTCGCCAAGGCGCAGCGGCCGCTCGTCCAGCAGAAGGCGGTCGAGATCAAGATCGACATCGAGTCCCCATCGCCTCACGCGCGCGCCGACGAGCGACGCATGCGCCAGGTCGTCACCAACATCATCTCCAACGCGGTCAAGTTCACCGAGAAGGGGTCGATCGAGATCTCGACGCGTCACGACGGCGCCAACATCGTCGTGAGCGTCAAGGACACCGGCCCCGGCATCTCCGAAGACCAGCTGCCCAAGCTCTTCTCCGAATTCGTACAGCTCGGCTCGCTCAAGCAGCGCGCGCGCGGCACCGGCCTCGGCCTCGCCATCTGCAAGCGGCTCGTCGAAGCGCACGGCGGTCAGGTCGCGGCGGAGTCGAAGCCCGGCTTCGGCTCGACCTTCCGCATCATCCTGCCGACGAGCGGCCCCGAAGACACGCGCCAGCTGCGCCTGCGCGCCGAGGCCGATACGTGACCCCGACGCGAGAGACCGCGCTCGGCAAGATCGTCGCGCAGGGGCGCGTGCGCGTGCTGGCCGGCTGCGTCTTTTTGGCGCTCGCCGTCGCGCTGCTTCTCCCCTGGCTCTTTCAGTGGGTCCTGCACCTGTCGCCCGCCGAGGCGGCCTTCACGCGCGTCGCATTCCTGGCGGGCGTGCCGCTCGACGTCGCCGCGCTCGCCACCACCGTCTTCGTCGGGCTGCGCGGCGTCGATCGCTCGGCGCCCGATCCGGTGGCGCGCCGCCGCGTCCTGGCGCTGCCCTTCCGCCTGGCCTTCGTCACCGTCGCTGGCGGGGTCCTGGCGACGGCCGCGGCCATGGCCTACGATCAGTGGCGCGGCGCCACGCCGCTCGCGGTCGCCGTCGGCATCGTGCTCTGCACCCTGGCGATGATCGCGCTCGTCGCCGTGCCGATCTACGCGCTGGCCCGCGCCACGCTCGTGCCGCTCGCGTACCGTCACGCCACCGAGTCGGCGCCGCAAGGGCGCGGCCTGTCGCTGCGCGTGCAGCTCGGCTACACCGTCTTCGCCGTCGCCACGGCGGCACTGGTGCCGGCGACGGTGTTCGGCATGGCGCAGCTCGACGCCGCCGCCAGCCACGACGCGCAGGCGCGCGCCGCCAAGACCGCCGCGCGCCTCGTCGCGTCCGCCTCGGAGCTCGACGTCGCCGCCGCCACGCGCCTCCTCACCCGCACGCCCTTGTCCGGCTTGGAGCGCGTCATCCTGCGCGCACCGTCGGGATCGCTCATCCCCGAGGACGCCGCGGCCGAGGTCGGCTACCAACCCTACGTCGAGCTGCCGCTCGGCGGTCAGCTCGCGGGCGGCTCCTTGCGCGTCTACTACGCGCGCCGCCCGCTCTCGACGCTGCCGCTCATGGTCGTGACGCTGGCGCTGCTGCTTCTGACGCTGATCGTCGCCTCCAGCCTCGGAGCCGCCGTTGCGCGTGACGCCCGCGGCGTGGCCGAGCAGATCAGCCGCGTCGCCGACGGCCTCGAGCCGCAGCCGCTCGGCGCCGTCGCCACCACCGAGGTCCGGCGCGTCACCATGGCCGTCAACCGCCTGCTCGAGCGCATCCCGCGCCTCACCGTCGAGTCGTTCCTCGCCGTCGAGCGCGCCGAAGAAGCGCGGCGCCTGAAGGCGCAGTTCCTCGCCAACATGAGCCACGACCTGCGCTCGCCGCTGAACTCGATCCTCGGCTTCTCCGAGCTCCTCTTGCGCAACCTCGAGGGCGAGATCTCGATGGGCCAGCGCGTCGTCCTCGCCTCCGTCCACGCCACCGGCCTCAACCTCTTGCGCCTGCTCACCGAGATCCTCGACACCGCCAAGGTCGAGAGCGGCAAGATGGAGCTCCACCGCCAGTCGACGCCGCCCGCCGAGATCCTGACCCAGGCGCAACAAGAGGCGCGCCGCGGCCGCGCCATCACCGCCGGCGACACGCTAGGCGTCGAGCTGCAGCCAGGCATGGGTCCGATCTACGTCGACCCGCTGCGCATGACGCAGGCGCTCACGCACCTTCTCAACTACGGCCTCGACGCCGCCAACGGCGGCAAGGTGCTGCTGCACGCCTTCGAGGGCGAGTTGGCCGAAAATCGCGTCCTGCTCATCGACCTCGAGCATGACGGCATGCTGGTCGGCGACGACCGCGCCAACGTTTTCGACGGCTTCCGCCGCCTCGCCGGCAAGCAGGGCCTCAACCTCGCGCTGGCGCTGGCCAAACGCATCATCGAGCTCCACGGCGGCACGCTCGAGCTCTCGGCCAACGGCGGCGAGCGCGGGCGCCCCTCCTTCCGCGCCGTCGTTCCCGTCGGTATCCGACGAGAAAAGGCCACCCCCACCCGCGGGGTGCCGCGCATTCCCTAGCGTGGTACAATGCGGGACGAATCTTCATGACTCCAGTCTCGCCCGTCCCCCCCATCTCCGTCGATCCGCAAGAGCGGCCGCGAGACGCCCGTGCGGCGCTCGCCCGGCTGGAAACCGCCGTCACCCGCGTGGTGCACGGCAAGCCCGCCGTCGTGCGGCTGGCCGTCGCGGCGCTGGCGGCGCGCGGCCACATCCTCATCGAGGACGTCCCCGGCGTCGGCAAGACCACGATGGCGCGCGCGCTGGCGCGTGCGCTCGGCGGCACCTTCCGCCGCATCCAGTTCACCTCGGACCTCCTGCCGTCCGACATCCTCGGCGTCAGCATCTTCAACCAGGAGACCGCGCGCTTCGAATTCCGCCGCGGCCCCATCTTCGCCAACGTCGTCCTCGCCGACGAGATCAACCGCACCACCCCGCGTACCCAGTCGTCGCTGCTCGAGGCCATGTCCGAGGGGCGCGTCTCCATCGATACGCACACCCATGAGCTCGATCAGCCGTTCATGGTCATCGCCACGCAAAACCCGCTCGAGCACTTCGGAACCTATCCGCTCCCCGAGTCGCAGATGGACCGCTTCCTCCTGCGCCTGCGCATGGGCTATCCGTCGCCTGCCGACGAGCGCCGCGTCGTCACCGCTGCGCAGCTCGAGGATCCCGTCGAGGCCATCGAGCCCGTCGTCGACGCCGCCGACGTGGCCGCCATCCAGACCGCCTGCGCGCGCGTCCGCGTCGAGGATGCGCTCCTCGACTACGCGCAGCGCCTCGTGGCCGCCACGCGCGAGTCGCCCTTCCTCGCCCTCGGCGTCTCGCCGCGCGGCTTCCAGGGCTGGTATCGCGCCGGCAAGGCGCGCGCCCTCGTCGCCGGCCGCGACTACGCCGTCCCCGACGACTTCAAGGAGACCGCGATTCCGGCGCTCGCCCACCGCCTCGTGCTCTCGGGCGGCTCCGCCGGCGAGCCGCTCGGCCGCGCGCGCGAAGAGGCCGAGCGCGTCATGAACGAGCTCCTCGAGCGCATCCCCGTCCCCGCGTAGCGTGCCTGCGTGCCCCGTCGTCGCAGCAATTGGGATCGCGCCGCCGGCCGGCTCAACGTCGGGCTGACCCGCTTCGGGCGCCGCTTCCGCCGCGCCTGGCGCCCGCCGCGCCGCCTCTCGTTCACGCGCGAGGGCAAATACTTCGTCGGCATCACCATCGGCGTCGGCTTCGCCGCCATCAACACCGGCAACAACCTGCTCTACCTCCTGCTCGGGATGATGCTGTCGCTCATCATCGCGTCGGGCATCATGTCGGAGCTGTCGCTGCGCGACCTCACCGTCACGCGCCAGCCGCCCGGTCGCATCCACGCGCGCCGCCCCTTTCTCATGGGCATCGGCCTGTCGAACGGCAAGAAGCGGCTGCCCTCGTTCTCCGTCGAGGTCGAAGATCTCGTCGGTGAGCGGCCGCTCGACAAGAAGTGCTACTTCCTCAAGCTCCCCGCGGGGCGGCTGCAGCACACCTCCTATCGCCACACCTTTCCGCGCCGCGGCCGCTACACCTATTCCGGCTTCCGGCTCTCGACGAAGTTCCCCTTCGCGCTCTTCCGCAAGTCGCGCCTCGTCGAGCTGACCACCGAGGTCATCGTCTTTCCACAGCTGGCGCAGCTCGGCCACGCCGCGGCGCCGCGCGCGCGCGTCGTCGGCATCGAGGCCCAGGGCCGCAAGGGACGCCAGGGCGACTTCCACGGCCTGCGCGAGTTCCGCGACGGCGACGACCCGCGCGACATCCACTGGCGCTCGACGGCGAAAGCGGGCCGCACGCTGGTGCGTGAGCACGAAGAAGAGGCCGCGCGTCGCGTCACCGTCTACCTGGACAACGCGCTCCCCGACGGCGCCGCCTGCCCCGACGAGCTGGCCAAGGAGGGGCTCGAGCGCGCCATCTCGCTCGCCGCGTCGCTCGCCGCCGACTACCTCGAGCGCGGCTACGCGGTGCGCGTCATCACGCGCGGCGACGCAATCCCCTCGTGGCTCCAAGGCGCGCCGCAGCTGGTTCGCCTGCTGCGCACGCTCGCGCTCCTGCCGACGGTCGCGCCCGACGTCCCCTTCCCCGCCGTCGCCGACGGCTCCGCCGAGCCGATCCTCGTGGTGCGCAAGGGCGGCCCGCGCGCCGCGTTTGCGCGAGTGCTCGAAGCATGAGGTTCTCCGCCATCCACAAGGCGACCTCGTACCTCATGGTGCTGGCCGCCTTCGCGACGCTGGCGCTGTCGCACGAGCTCTCGCCGCCGGTGGTCATCGGCACGTTCGTCATCGCCCTCGGCTCCTACTTCTTCGAGCCGGCCCGCCACGCCGTCTTGCGCGCGCGCGGCTGGAGCACCACCTGGAACGCGCTCACGCTCGCGGTCTTCGCCTGGACGCTCCTCGAAGCCATCCGCGGCGAGCTCCTCTCGTCGGGCGTGCGCTTCCTCTGCTTCCTCCTCGTCAACAAACTGTGGAACCGCAAGTCGTCACGCGACTACCTGCAGGCCTACGTCGTCAGCTTCCTCATGCTCGTCGCCGGCGCCGCGCTCAACAACGATCTCGCCTACGCCGGCTGCTTCCTCGCCTACGTCGTCTTCGCCACCTGGACCCTCACGCTCTTCCATCTGCGCCGCGAGATGGAGGAGAACTACCTCATCAAGCACTCCGACGACGGTGCCGAGCGCGTCGAGGTCGAGCGCATCTTGAACTCGCGCCGTATCGTCGGCTGGAGCTTCCTCGGCGCCACCTCGCTCGTCTCCATCGGCGTCTTCATCTGCGCCGCGCTCACCTTCTTCCTCATCCCGCGCTTCGGGTTCGGCTTCTTCGCCACGCACTCGCGCCGCGGCGGGCTCACCGTCGGCTTCTCCGACCGCGTCGACCTCGACGCCTACGGCCGCGTCAAAGACAACCCGCAGGTCATCATGCGCATCGAGTTCCCGACGGGCACTCCGCCCGAGCAGCCGCTTCATTTGCGCGGCGTCGCCTTCGATCGCTACGAGCACGGCCGCTGGTCGCGCACCATCTCCGACAACGCGCAGCTCCGTTCGTGGAGCGGCTACACCTTCGTCGGCCACGCGGCCATCGAGCGGCTCAGCGGCGCCCGCGTGCGCGCGCTCCTCGATCACGCCGTCGAGCAGCGCATCTATCTCGACCCGCTCGACACCTCGGTGCTCTTCGGCGCCGCCACCGCCATCGCCTACCAGATGCCGCAGAACGCCGTCGGTGGGCCGGCCCCGGTCGCGCTCGTGACCCACGGCTCCGACGAGCCGTACGCCATGGAGCGCCGCTACTCGCGCAACTTCACGACCGACCTCGTCGAGCGCAAGAACGGCCTGCGCTACACCGTCTTCAGCGATCTGAGCGGCCCCGATCCGCGCACGCTCGCCGCCGCCGAGGACGTCGACATCGACGAGGAGCTCGCGCCCTACATCGCCGTGCCGCACGACCTGCCGCCGCGCATCGCCGAGCTGGCGCGCTCGATCACCGCCAAGAAGAGCGGCCCGTGGCAAAAGGCCGAAGCCATCCGCGACTATCTGCAGCGCTACAAGTACACGCTCGATCTCAAGCGCGACGAGCGCTACGAGCCGCTCGAGGATTTCCTCTTCGTCCAGCGGGCCGGCCACTGCGAATATTTCGCGTCGGCGATGGCGGTCATGCTGCGCACCGTCGGCGTGCCCACGCGCTCGGTCAACGGCTTCTACGGCGGCGAGTGGAACTCGTTCGGCCACTACCTCGCCGTCCGCCAGGGCGACGCGCACTCGTGGGTCGAGATCTACATCGGCGGCCACTGGGTCACCGTCGACCCGACGCCTCCCGGCGCCGCCGTCCCCGTCGGTGGGGCGTGGACCACGCTGCGCCAGATGCTCGACAACATCGAGCTGGCCTGGTTCAAGTACGTCATCGAGTACGACCTCGGCAAGCAGGTCGAGATCGCGCGCTCCGTCGGTCGCTGGGCGCAGTTCGCGTCGAAGCGCGACGCGCTCGATCGTCTCGTGCGCCGCCACGCCGTCCAGGTCGGCGGCGGCGTCGCGCTGATCTTCGGCGCCTGGATGCTCCTCGCCGCCTGGCGTCGGCGCCGCGTTCCGCAGGTGCGCCTCCGCCGTGGCGCCGAAGCGCTCAGCGCCTTTCACCGCGCCGTCCGCGCCCTCGAGCGCCGCGGCTTCACGCGCACCCCGGGCGAAACCGGCCGCGAGCTGGCCACCCGCGTGCGCGCCGCGAGCGATCCCGGCGCCGATTCCTTCGGCCAGCTCGTCGACCTCTATTACGCCGCCCGCTTCGGCGCCATCCCGGTCGCCGCCGGCGATCTCGAGCGTCTGGCGCAAGAGGTCATCCGCGCCCCCAAGCTCGAGCAACATCGCGCGCGCGCGGCCTGATTCGCCGGCGCCCTTTGACGCGGCGCACTTCACCCATTACTGTGATTGACACTTTGACCCAGCCCATGGCCCAGGCGTGACGCGATGACTCCGCCGCTCCCCCTCGCGCGTCGCAACTCGGCGAATACACACGCGGCATTCGCCTTGCACCAGTTCGCCGCCATGCGCTTCGCCGCCGTCCTCATCGCCGTCCTCGCCGTGTCGACGGCCGCGCGCGCGCAGACTCCCACGACGATGAGCGGCAGCTGCACCGGCATGATGGCCGGCTCGGTCGGCCTCGCCGTCCCGAGCGGGACGAGCTTCGTGACCATCCCGAACTCGCAGATCACCACCGGCGTCTTCGGTGCCGCCGAGTGCCAGTGCGCCAGCGCCCCCGGCAACCCCAACATCAATCTCGAGATCAAGCTCACCACGCCGTTCCCCGCCTCGCAGGTCGCCACCGCCGAAATCTGGGTCGGCGACTCGAGCTGCACCAACGCCACGACGCGCACCTCGAACAGCAACACCACCTGTCAGAAGATCGCCTCGCCGTCGGTGCAGGACTTCACCATCAACTCGTCGGCCGGATCGGTCAGCGGCCTGCACTACCCCATCCTGGCCAACGCGCTCACCTCTCCGTTCACCAACAGCTGCGACCCGGCCACCAAGCAGCAGTCGTCCAACAGCGTCTACGTCTTCGTCTACACCGACGTGAACAACCCGCTCGCGACCTGCCAGCTCACGCTCTCGGAGCGGTTGCAGGGGCCCGACGCGGTCACCAACCCCAGCGCCTCGAGCGGCGACGGCGCGCTGACGCTCAATTGGACGGCGGTCCCGACCGGCACCTACTCGCCGAGCTACTACCAGATCCTCTGCTCCGACGACTGCGGCAACCCGATCACGGACACGCCCGACACCCAGATCTACTCGGTGTGCCAGAACGGGGTCTTGTCGCGCCGCGATCTCACCACCGGCGGCTCGACCACGACGGACACCGACGGCGGCGTCGTCACGACGCCCGCCGATATGGCGCTAGCGATGGCCGCCCACATCGACAGCTCGCGCCTCCCGGTGTTTGCCAACGTCACGGCGTGCGACGCCGACGGCGGTACGGCGGCGCACTCGCCCGGCGGGGTCTTCGGCGGCGGCACCAGCGGCCCGCTCGCCGCCCTCGACCCGCGCTACATCTGCTCGAACCAGATCAGCCCGTCGTCCTCGTCGACCCGCGTCGGCGGCCTCACCAACGGCGTGCCCTACCACTTCATCATTCTCTCCGTCGACGCCTACGGCAACGCCACGCCGACCCCGACCGTCGACGGCACGCCGCAGCCGACCGAGGACCTGTGGCGACGCTACCGCGCCTCCGGCGGTCAGGGCGGCTGCTTCATCGCCACCGCCGCCTTCGGCTCCTACGAGAGCGGCTGGGTGCAAGTCCTGCGCGACTTCCGCGACGAGGTCCTGCTCGACCACGACTGGGGCAAGCGCTTCGTCGAGTGGTACTACGAGCACTCGCCGGGTGCGGCGTCCTGGATCGCCGAGCGCAGCTGGGCCCGCGCGCTGACCCGTCTCGCCCTCCTGCCGGCCATCGTCGTCGCCTGGTTGTGGCTCTACGTGCCGCCGTGGGAGAAGGCGTTCGCGCTCACGCTCCTCGTCGCATTCATCCTGCGCAAGCGTATCGCTGCGCGCCTCCGTCGAGGAAACGCAGCGTGAAGCGCCTCGCCTCGCTCGCCGTCATCGCCGTCGCCGCCGCGCTCTCCGTCGCCCCGGCTCACGCCGACTATGGGTCGGGCGGCAGCTCCGGCTCGGCGCCCAGCTTCGGCGAGGTAGCGCCGAGCAATTACCAGTCGTCGCAGTGGTTCGCGCTCGAGATCAAGTTCGGCCCCTACTCGCCGAACATCGACGCCTCCCCCGGCCTCAACGGCAAGACGCCGTTCAAGGATCTCTTCCCGGCCGACCCCGGAAAGTCGCGCCCACCCGGCCGCCTGCTCACGCAGGTCGAGTTCGACGTCCAAATTCTCCGTCGCTGGTACGGCAACTTCGGCATCGGCCACTCGGTCGGCTATTACCGCCGCACCACGCACTCGTTCGCCTACGACAACACCATGGGCATGGCCTCGTGCGGCCAGCCCGGCACCAGCGCCTGCACCCGCTCGGGCGACACCACCGCGCTCAACGTCGTACCGCTCTCGATCATGGGCGTGTACCGCTTCGATCTGCTCGCCCATCGTTGGAAGATCCCGTTCGTCCCCTACTTCAAGATCGGGATCGCCTACTACATGTGGTGGATCGAAAACGGCGGCGGCTTCCTGAGCATCGCCAACTACACGCCGCCCGGCGGCAAGAGCGAGTCGGGCTTCGGCGGAACCTGGGGCTGGGTGATGAACCCTGGCGGCGCCTTCCTGCTCGACGTGCTGGACCCGTCGGCCGCGCGTACCATCGACGCCGAGCTCGGCATCAACCACAGCTACATCTTCTGCGAGCTGCACTACGCGGACATCACCGGCTTCGGCGCCGCCAACAAGATGAACTTGTCGGACGTCACGCTCAACGCCGGCCTCGCCTTCGAATTCTAGTAAGCTCCCAAGGTGCGCTACAAGCTGACCGTCGAGTACGACGGCACCGACTTCGTCGGCTGGCAGCGGCAGTCGAACGGCCCCAGCGTGCAGGCGACCATCGAAGATGCGCTGACCGAGATGCACGGTGGCCTGGCGACGATCATTCGCGGCGCCGGCCGCACCGACGCCGGGGTCCACGCGCTCGGCCAGGTCGCCCACTTCGAAGGCGCCGGCAACATCCCGCTGCATGGCTACCAGCGCGGCCTCAACGCCGTCTTGCCGCGATCAATCGCCATCGTGGGCGCGGAGCTCGTCGCCGACGACTTCGACGCCCGCTTCAGCGCGCGCGGCAAGCTCTACCGCTACAGCATCTGGACCGCGCCGACGCGCGCGCCGATGCGCGACCGCTATGTGTGGCATCTGCGCCGGGAGATCGACGTAGCGCGCATGCAAGAGGCGGCCAACCACCTCGTCGGCCGCCACGACTTTTGTGCCTTTCGCGCCTCCGATTGCGAGCGCAAAACGACCACCCGCACGGTGACCCGCCTGGCGGTCGCTCGCTCCTCGGACCTGGTCACCATCGAGGTCGAGGCCGACGCGTTCCTCAAGAACATGGTGCGCATTCTCGTCGGTACGCTGTGCGAATGTGGCTGGGGAAAGCGTACGCCAGCTGACGTGCAACAGGTGCTCGCCGGCGGTGACCGTCGCCGAGCGGGCATCACCGCCCCTCCGCAAGGGCTCGCTCTTGTGCGGGTCGACTACTAACTTGATATGATATGAGACCGATGAACCTCAGGAAGACGTTCTTCATCCTGCCGAACCTCTTCACGCTCTCGAGCGTGTTCTGCGGGTTCTTCGCGGTCACGCTGTGCGCGGGCGTGCCGACCATCGACGCGCTCTATCAGGCGGCGGTCGCAATCTGCTTTGCCTACTTCTTCGATTTAGCCGACGGCCGGGTCGCACGCCTGACCAAGACCCAATCGAACCTCGGCCTACAGCTCGACTCCTTGGCCGACGTCATCAGCTTCGGCGTCGCGCCGGCGCTGCTCGTCTATCGCTGGGGCCTCACCAACTTCGGCAAGTGGGGCATCTTCATCGCCTTCCTGTTCGTCGGTGCCGGCGCGCTGCGTCTGGCGCGCTTCAACGTCCTCGCCATGCAGCACGACGCCGACAAGCCGGGCAAGTTCATCCTCGGCCTGCCGGTCCCCGCCGCCTCGGCGGTCCTGGTGTCGCTGGTGCTCCTCAACCATCAGCTCTCGGGCTCGTTCGTCGACGTCGGCCAGCCGGCGCTCGCGGCGCTCGTCGTCATCCTGTCGTACCTCATGGTGAGCCGCATCCGCTTCCGCAGCTTCAAGGATCTTCGCCTCTCCCGCCGCACCATCACCGGCTTTCTCGCCATCGCCGCCTTCACCGGCGCCGTCCTTCTCGGCCGCATGCATTCGGCGCTCATCTTCGTCGGCCTCATGGCCACCTACGTCGGCCTCGGCCTGACCGAAGAGGTCTTCTTCTACCGTCGCCGCCGCGAAGAGGAGCGCGCGGCCAAGGCACCGTCGCCGGTGGTGCTGGAGGCCGAGGGTGGCGCGCGCAGCGACGAAGAGGTCCTCGAGGAGCTCGGCGCCTTCGACGTCGACGACGACGAGGCCGACAAGCCGAGCGCCTCCGCAACGCGCGCGAAAGATCTCGCGCCCCGTCGCTCCTGATGCATCCCAACATCATCAGCGAGGACGAAACGAAGGTGGCGGAGTTGGTCCGTTCGGCCAAACGCGTGGCCGTCCTCGGCATCAAGACCGCCGAGCAGCGCGGGCAGCCCGGCTACTACGTGGCCGAGACACTGCAGCGCAACGGCGTCGAGATCGTGCCGGTGCCGGTCTACTACCCCGACGCCACCGAGATCCTCGGCCAGAAGGTCTATCGCAAGCTCGCCGACGTCCCCGGCCCCGTCGACATCATCGATGTCTTCCGTCGCGCGCGCGACGTGCCGGAGCACCTCGCCGACATCCTCGCCAAGAAGCCGCGCGCCGTGTGGCTACAGTCGGGCATTCGCGACGACGCCAGCGCCGAGCTCCTGGCCGCGGCGGGCATTCTCGTGGTTCAAGACCGCTGCCTCATGGTCGACCACGAGCGCTACGCGAGGTGACAGGGAAGAAGTGAGCTAGCGCGAGCCAGCCGCGGTGACGCGAGCTAGGCGGGCTTCTTGGGAGGGCGCGGCGCGGCATCGCCGGCGACGGCCGGTGGCGCCTTCTTGGTGCCGCCGTCGTCCCACTCGACGAAGATGCCGTAGAGCACGCCGATGATCGGCGCCAGGATCGCGCCCGAACGGAACGGCACGTGGTCGACGCCGGCCTTGAGCGGCGCCACGTAAATCTGCGCGTCCGGTCCGAAGTGCAGACCGAGCGCTGCCAGCCCCACTCCGATCGCCGCGCCGACCACCATCTTCAGCACCGGCGTCCAGATCGTTTCAGCCTTCCACGGGGCCGCGCCCGCTACGACGCCGACCAGCGCACCGACGATCGCACACGCAACGTACGCGAGCACGCCCGAGGTCCACCCGAGGCGGAGAATTCCGTAGCCGACGGCGCCACCCACGACCAGTCCCTTGATGAGCCCGACGATGACGCGCATGACTGCGGCGCCTCCTTGGATCAGTATACTTGTTCTATAGCGCCTTTATTCCCAGATGCACGCGGGCGCGTGGGGTGGGCTGCAATCGGTTGAACGCTGCGAAATCAGGAAACAGCCGCTAGGGCATCGGCGAAACGCCGCGCGCGACCAGCCGATCCGGCGGCGGCGTGACGGGGATCGCGGCCAGCGTCACGAGCCGCGGCCCGACGACATCGGCAAATTCCTGACGGTCCTTCGCAGCAACGGGCGCCTCGCGCGAGGCCTTGATCTTGGTCGGATCGATGAACGCGCCGTTCTGGCGCACGCTGAAGTGCAGGTGCGGCCCGGTTGCCAGGCCGGTCATGCCGACATAGCCGATGACTTGCTTCTGCCGGACCTGCTGCCCCGCGGCCAGGCCGCGCGCGAACTTCGACAGGTGCATGTAGGTCGAAGACATGCCGCCCGCATGCTCGAGGATGATGGCGTTGCCGGCGCCGCCGCGCGGTCCGACGTAGGTGACGCGGCCCGACGCGGTCGCCCACACCGGCGTTCCCGTCGGCGCGGCGTAATCGACGCCGAGATGCGCCTTCTCGGTGTGCAGGATCGGATGGAAGCGATGGCGGTCGAACGTCGACGAGACGCGCACGTACTTGAGGGGCGTCTTCAGGAGCGACTTGACGATGCTCTCGCCATGCTCGGTGAAGTAGCTGCCGGGCGTCCCGTCCGACGGCTGATACCAGAACGCCCGGAATGTGCCGGTGCGCCCCTTGTACTCGGCAGCGAGCACGCGGCCGTACTTGTAGAATTTCCCGCCGAGGAACTTCTTCTCGACGATGATCTTGAAGCGGTCGCCCGCGTTGGAGTCGATGTAGAAGTTGATGTCCCAGGCGAAGGTATCGACGAACCAGCCGACCAGAGAGGTCGACTCGCCCGTACGCTTGACCGCCTCGTACAAGGACGAGCCGATGACGCCGCCGATCTCGGCGTTGCGCGTCTCGAGCGGCTTTTCGTCCTTGGCCGCCTTCCACGTCTCGGAGGCGAGGTCGCGCGCGACGTGATAGCCGAGCGCCGGGCTGACCCGATAGTCGACCGCACGCAGATGATCCTCGGCGTCGAACCGCAGCGTGTAGGCGTGGCCGGCGCGCACGGTTCGCAGATCGAACACCTTGCCGAGCGCGGCGGACAGCTCGTTGACCGTCTTCGGCGGCAGCCCGTCCGACTTCCAGCGCCGCTCGACGGTGTCCGAGTCCTGCATCGTCCCTTCGACGACCCGCGCCTCTTCGGCCGTCGGATCGTCGGACTTCAGCTTCGGCCCGGCCGGCACACCCGACGCGGCCGCGGTCACCGGCGCCGACGTGGAGCTCGACTTGGCCAGCTCCGTCGTCTTCATGAGCGCGCGCAGTGAAGTGCCGCCGCGCAGGAAGAAGAAATAGACGTTCACGCCGATCAGGACGGCGAAGACCATCCCCAGGCGCACGCTACCCTGCCAGGGTGAAGCGCGACGTTTCTTTCGACCCTTCTGCGCAGGCATGAGCGTGTCCTTCTAGCGGTTACCACGCACCCCACCCCAACGCCAATTTTTGTACTAGATTCGCGTGTTTGAACGGTTGTTCAGTATGCCAAAAGCAACCGTTGGCGCACCGCGGGCGAAACTGTTGTGACACCTCACGCGTCGGCCTCGCGGGCGCCCTTGAGCAGCTCCTCCGCATGGGCGCGCGCCTTGGGCGTCACCTTGCCGCCGAGCATGCGCGCGATCTCCTCTTTGCGCTCGCTCGCGGTCAGCTTGCGCACGTTGGTGTGGACGCGCCCGCCCCGCTCTACCTTTTCCACGCGGAACTGCACCGCCGCGTGCGCCGCGATCTGCGGAAGGTGCGTGATGCACAAGACCTGCTTGTCCTCTGCGACCGCGCGGATCTGCCGCCCCACCACATCCGCGACCGCGCCACCGATGCCGGCGTCGACCTCGTCGAAGACGTAGGTCGCGACCTGATCGGCCCGCGACAGGATGCGCTTCAACGCCAGCATGATGCGCGACAGCTCGCCGCCCGAGGCGATGCGATGCAGCGGACGCGGCTCGTCCCCCTTGTTGGCGGCGAGCTGAAATTCGACGCGGTCCCACCCGGTCGCCCCGAGCCGCCGTCCGTCGAACACCAGCGCCGGATCGTCGCCCTCGCGCGCCGTCGTCGGCGACAGCGCCGGCACCAGCCGCGCCCCCGCCATGGCCAGCTCGGCGAGCGCCGCGCCGACGCGCGACTGCAGCGTCTTGGCTGCCTTCTCGCGCACCGACGTCAGCGCCGTCGCCAGCTTCTTCGCCTGCGCGCGCGCCGCCTCCAGCTCGACCGCGAGCTCCGCCCGCCGCGCCTCGTGCGACGTCAGATCGCCGAGCTCTTTGTGCAGGGCATCCCGCCGCCGGATGAGGCCCGCCACGTCGCTCGCCTCGGCGCGATGCTTGCGAATCAGCTTCATGACGAGGTCGGTGCGCTCCTCGACCTCCGACAGCCGTTCAGGATCGGCGTCGAGGCCGTCCGCATAATGACGCAGGTCGCGCGACGCCTCCTCCAGCGTCACGCGCGCCTCGTCGATCTGCTTGCCGACGCGGCCGAGCTCCGGATCGATCTTGCCGAGCTCCGCCAGCTCGCGGCCGATCGTCCCCAGCTCCTCGGCGATCGCGCCCTCGCGCGCATAGATGGCATCTTCGCCACGTCGCGCCGCCGACAACAGCTTCTCCGCCGAGCGCAGCCGCTCGCGCTCCAGCTTGAGCCGCTCGTCCTCGCCCGGCTCCAGCGCCGCGTCGACGAGCTCCTTGAGCTGGAACTTCAAGAACTCCTCGCGCTCCGCCCGCGTGCGCTCGTCGAGGGACGCCGATGACAGCGCCTTGGACGCCACCTCGATGCGCGCGTGCGCCGCTGCCATTTCGCCGAGCTGATGGTTGCCGAACGCATCGAGGATCGAGAGATGTTGGCTCGGGTCGCCGAGCGTCTGATGCTCGTGCTGCCCCGCCAATTCGATCAGCACGCCGGCCACGTCGCCGAGCGCGGCCGCGGTCGCGAGCACGTTGTTGATGTAGACCCGCCCGCGCCCCGACTTGCCGATCACGCGCCGCACCACCAGCCCCTCGTCGACCGGATCGATGCCGGCGCGGGCCAGCCGATCGGTCAGCGCCTGCGCGGCGGGGCCGTGCGGAGGCTCGAAGATCGCCTCCACGCGCGCCTCCTCGGCACCGTTGCGCACGACGTCGGCCGAGCCGCGGCCGCCGCGTAAGAGCGCCACCGCCTCGACGAGCAGCGACTTGCCCGCGCCGGTCTCCCCGGTGAGCACGTTGAATCCAGGTCCGAATTCGACCTCGACGTCATCGAGGAGCGCGAAGTCGGTGATGCGGAGATGCGTCAGCATGATCTTCTCGTTGACAGTCTTATCGGGCAGCGGCGGGAAAAGTTGCTAGCTACTTTTCGCCCCAGTTCATTTTTTCGCGCAACACGTCGAAATAGCTCTGGGGCGACCGGAACAGGCGAAGCGGCTCCACGGCCTGCGAAATCTCCACGCGATCACCGTCGGACAGGTTGGTTCCCCACTGGCCGTCGACCGTGAGCTGCACGTGGTCCGCCGGCGAGGCGAGCCGCACCGTCACCCGCGAGGTCGCCTGCACCACCACCGGCCGGTGCGTCAGCGTATGCGGACAGATCGGCGTCATCACGAACGCGCGCACCTCCGACGTCACGATCGGCCCGCCCGCCGCCAGGTTGTAGGCCGTCGACCCGGTCGGAGTGGCGACGATCAACCCGTCGGCGCGATAGCGCGTGATCAGTCGATCGTCGAGGAACGCCTCCAGCTCGATCAAGCGCGCGAGCGCGCCCTGGCTCACCACCGCGTCGTTGCACGCGTAGCGTGTGACGTGCTCGCCACCGCCGGAGCCGCGCACCACGTCGACGCGCAAGCGCAGCCGCTGCTCGAGCGGCAGCTCCCCGCCGAGGGCCCGATCGATCGCGCTCCGGGCATCGGCCGGCGCGCACGACGTCAAAAAGCCGAGGTGGCCCAGGTTGACGCCGAGGATCGGCACCTTCTGATCGGCGACGATGGCCGCGCCGTGCAACAGCGTCCCGTCGCCGCCGAGCACCACCAGCAGATCGATCGCCTCGACCAGCTCGGACTCGTCGATGAAGCGCGCACCATGCGGCGGCACATTGTGATTGCCGATGATGAGCGCTTCGTCGCCGCGAGCGCGCAGCCACGCCGCCAGCTCGGTGGCGATCTGGACCGCCTCCGGCTTCGCCCGTTTGAGGAGCATGCCGACGCGACGCACGACCGGAGTCTACGTCACTTCGGTTGAAACAGGTAACCCTGATGCTGGTAGAGACAGATCGATCCCGGCCCCTCTTCGCGCGCCCGCTCGAGCGCCCGCGCCGCCATGCGCATGAGGTCGGTGGCGTCATTGACGTCCTTGCCCGGATAGAACGCGATGCCCATCGACACCACCGCCTTGAGCTCGTCGACCGCCGCGGTCGAGGTCTCGCGGCGCAGGCGATCGGCGCAGGTGAGCGCGCCGGCGAGGTGCGTGTTGGGCAGGAGCGCCGCCAGCTCGCCGGCGGCATAGCGCGTGACCACGTCGATCTGCCGGAGCGAGCGCAAGGTCGCGTTGGCCACCGCTTGCAGCATGCGATCGCCGGTGGCGACGCCGCGCTGCTCGATGACGACGCGCAGCCCTTCGACCGCCAGCAGCACCAGCGACAGGGGCTCGTTGTAGCGGACGGCGCGCTTGAACTCCTCGCCGATGCGCTCGCCGAGGAACGCGCGGTTGCGCAGGCCGGTCGTCGGATCGGCGTAGGTGCGCGCTTCACTCTCGGCGCGCGCCAGACGCAGCTCGTCGACGATGGAGCGCGTGCGCAGGAGCGCGTCCACGCGCGCGATCAGCTCGCGGACATCGTAGGGGCGCGTCATGGCGTCGTCGGCGACGCCGAGTGCGGATGTGCGCGCCAGCGCCTCGCGCGCCGTGATGATGATGACCGGCATGAAGGCGCCCGGCGACTCGGCCTTCATGCGCAGCGCCGCGCCGACGCCGCTCAGCCGTGCCGCGCCATCGTCGAGGATGGCCAGCTCGTGCCGCTGCGATCGCCACACCGTCAGGCCCTCTTCGCCGTCGCTGACGACGAGAACGCGATGGCCGGCGCCGGTCAGCGCCCGCTCCAGCTCGTCGCGCGCCGCCGACGCTGGCTCGACGATCAGGATCGCGGCCATCGGCTCACCAACCGTCGTTCGTCACCGTCGAGCCGATAGGCATCCATCACCAGCGTATCGCGGCGCGTGGCATCTCCGTCGAGCGCGGCGGCCGCGATGGCGCGGCGAGCTGCCGGGGTCGCCGACGGCAGCGGCAGCCGCTCGAGGTGCGAGCGCAACACCCGCGGCATGGCGTGACGCGCGCGATGAACCCAGCGCACCGTCGACGAATTGAGCCACGCCGCCACGAAGTCGAGATCGATCTCCGGGTCGTCGGCGGCAAACGCGTTGGCGCTGTTGAGCGTCAAGCGACCGGCGCGGTCGACCGCCGCGACCGGGTGGCTCGACACGAACCGATAGACGACCTTGTCGCGCGCATAGGTCGCGCGCGCGGCGGCCTGCTGCACGTGCTCGAGCGGCATCACCAGGCGTCGCGACGGCGGCGCGATGCGCATCGGCGCGACGTCGGTGCCCGTGACGATGGGCTCGCCCGCGTCCGTGCGCTCACGGCCCTCGCCGTCGAGCGCGCGCCGATTGTCTCCGGTGACGACGCCGAGGATGAAGCGCACCCGCCCGGCCAGCCGCTCGCGCTCGGCCTCCAGCTTGTCCACGAGCGCCCGCTCCGTCGGATCGAGCCGCGCGTTGAGCACGCAGTCGGGGTCGGCGAGCAGCTGCGCCTGTGGCACCGGACCGTGCGGTGTCTCGACGACCTGCGCCGCCCGCGCCGCCGCGTCCGGCTCGCGCCGCGCGATCAGGAGCGCCGCCGGCGCGTGCACCCCGGCGAACACGTCCCCGAGGTGCTCGAGCCGCTCGATGGCTGCTGCCGCGGCGAGCCGCCGTCGCGCCGCGGCATGCGCCGCCACCTCCAACCACGCCGCCGGTAACAACAGGCACAGTCGCCCACCTGGCGCTAGGCTGCCGACCGCCGCATCGACGAAGGCGCTCGCCGACTCGATACCTCGCCTGACGTTGCCGACCCGCCCGGCACCCCACGGAGGGTTTCCGATCACACAAGCGAAGGGGCCACGCACGCGCGCGCCATCACCGGCCTGGATGGTCGCCAGCCCGCCCAGGCGCGTCTGTGCGGCCGCGACCGCCTCGGGGTCGATGTCCACCCCCTCCAGCGCCGCGCCCGGCCAGCGCCGCGCTGCGGCCTCCAGCCAGGCGCCGTCGCCGCACGCCAGGTCCGCGATCGGTCCGCGCGGCCACGGCAGGTGCGCGAGCGCGGCTTGCACCAGCCCGGGGGGCGTGTAATACGCCCCAAGCGCTTTGCGCGTCTCCCGTCCCGTCGCTACGTGCCGTGTCACCAGTCGCTGCCCACCGCAATCATATCATGGTGAAAGACCTTGACACCAACTGCTCCCCCGAATATAAGTCCCTCCTTCTTTCCAAGGTCTTGGGGATCGATCCAATGCAGAGAACCTTCTCGATGAAGACTGATGCCGCCGTCACCGACCGCAAGTGGCAGGTCGTGGACGTGGCTGGCATGACGCTGGGACGCGCGTGCACCCAGATCGCGCATGTACTGCGCGGCAAGCACAAGCCGACCTATACACCTCACGTCGACGCCGGTGATTTCGTGGTCGTGCTCAACGCCCACAAGATCAACCTCACTGGCAACAAGCTCCAGGGGAAGCTGTACTACAGGCACAGCCTCCACCCGGGTGGTTTGACGACCTTTACCGCCGAGCAGCTGCTCAAGCGCAACCCCAAGGAGCTGATCGAGCGCGCCGTGTGGGGCATGCTGCCCAAGGGCCCGCTCGGCCGTCGCATCTATAAGAAGCTCAAGGTCTACGCGACCGACAAGCATCCGCACGGGGCCCAGACGCCGGCCGAGATGAAGCTCGAGCCCGCTCGCCAAGGCAAGGAATAGAGATGATTCAGGTCGACAAGAACGCATTCTACTCGACGGGCCGCCGTAAGCAGGCCGTCGCGCGCGTGTGGATGATGCCCGGCACCGGGCAGATCGCCATCAACAAGCGTGACGTGGACCACTACTTCGGTCGCGCCACGTCGAAGATGATCCTGCGCCAGCCGCTCGAGCTCACCGAGACGCTGGGCCGCTACGACATCTACGTCAACGTCTGCGGCGGTGGTCTCTCGGGACAGGCGGAGGCGATTCGTCTCGGCGTCACCCGCTCGCTCATGAAGATCAACATCGCGTTCCGTCCGGCCCTCAAGAAGGCCGGCTACGTGACGCGTGACCCGCGCATCGTCGAGCGTAAGAAGTACGGTCAGCGTGGCGCTCGCGCCCGCTTCCAGTTCTCCAAGCGCTAACAGCCGGTATCAGGATGGAACGGACGCCGGTCGCCATAGTAGGCGCATCCGGCTACGTGGGAGCCGAGTTGGTCCGGCTCCTCGTCCGCCATCCGCACGTCCTCCTCCGCGGCCTCTACGCGCATCGCCACGCCGGTCACGAAATCGCCAAAGACTACCCGCAGTTTGCGGGTATCGTTCAAGCAACATATGAAGTCTTCGACGCCGAGGCGGTGGCGCGCGATTGCGAGATCGCGTTTCTGGCGCTGCCCCATGGCGAGAGCGCCCGGGCGGCCGAGGCGCTGCATCAGCGCGGCGTGACCGTCCTCGACCTGTCGGCCGATCTGCGGCTGCGCTCGGCGGCGGTCTACGCCGAGTGGTACGGCGACCACCACGCCCCGTCGCTCTTGCCGCACGCGGTGTATGGGCTGGTGGAACGGCACCGCGAGGCGCTGCGCACGGCGCGCCTGGTGGCGGTCCCCGGCTGCTATCCGACGGCGGCGATCCTGGCGCTGGCCCCGCTGCTCGACGCGCGGCTCATCGCGCCCGACGGGATCATCATCGACGCCAAGAGCGGCACCACCGGCGCCGGACGCGAGCCGCAACGTTCAACCCATTTCTCGGAAATCGGCGAAGGTGTGCGTGCCTACAAGGTTGCTGGCCATCGCCATACGCCGGAGATCGAACAGGAGCTGGAGCGCGCCGCCGGCAAGCTCCTCCGCCTGACCTTCACGCCGCACCTCATTCCGATGACCCGCGGCATCCTCGCCACCTGCTACGCGCTGCCCGTCGATCCCGCGCGGCCGGCCCAGGCGTACGCCGACGAGCTGCGGCGCACCTACGCGGACGAGCCGTTCGTCACGGTCGTCGATCACGCGCCCGACACGGCGCATCTGCGCGGCTCCAACCGCGTCCAGGTGGCGGCGTTCTACGACGCGCGTACCGGGCGCGTCATCGTCATGGGCGCGATCGACAACCTCGTCAAAGGCGCCGCCGGCCAGGCCGTGCAGTGCCTCAACGTCCTGCGCGGCTGGCCCGAGACCACGGCGCTCGACGGCGGCGCCATCTTCCCGTAGCCGCGGGGATCAGAAAAGGCGCGGGCGCGCTGGCGGTCGAGCCCGCGTGTAAGATGGGGCGTGGCTCGCCGCGTCCCGATCCTCGCCAAGCTGCTCGGCGCGTACCTCGTGCCGGCGGTGGCGACGTTCATCGGGTTCGGCGTGGTCGCGCACTACGTGGCGCGCCGCGCGCTCGAAGACGAGCTGGGCCGGCGCCTGACCTCGACCGCCGCCGCCGCCGCCGCCCAGATCGCCGACGAGAACGTGTCGATCCTGCAGCCCGGCGACGAAGAGACCCGCACCTATCGCAACCTGCAGCGCCGCCTCGGCGAGCTGGCCGCGCAGACCGGCGCCGCGCGCATCTTCGTCTTCGCCGCCGACAAGACCTCGCGCTGCGACACCCGCACCGGCGTACCCATCGGCGAGCGCTACTACACGCTCGACGCCTGGAAGTCGGAGCTCGGCCGCGTCTTCGCCGGTACGCCGGCCTCGTCGGTGCTGTTCCGCGGCCGCGACGGAAACTTCTATAAGTCCGGCTTCGCGCCGCTGCGCGACGAAGCGGGCGCGGTGCCGTTCGCCGTCGGCGTCGAAGGCGCGGCGTCCATGTACGAGCAGCTGGCGGGCTTCCGCCGCACGCTCGTCGCCGTCGGTGCCGCGGGCACGCTCGCCATCGTGATGCTCACCATCTTCGTCGCCCGCCGGCTGGTACGCCCCATCCGCCGGCTGGCGCGCGCCGCCGACCGCATCGGCCAGGGCGACCTCGACGACCCGGTGCTCCCCACCTCGCACGACGAGATCGGCCTCGTCGCCGACACCATGGAGCAGATGCGCCAGCAGCTCCGCGCCCGCGACGAGCGCATGCAGATGATGCTGGCCGGCATCGCCCACGAGGTGCGCAACCCCCTCGGCGGCCTCGAGCTGTTCGCCGGCCTCCTGCGCGACGACCTGGCCGGGGACATCGACAAGCTGGCGCACGTGCAGCGCATCGACCGCGAGCTGCTGCGCTTGAAGACCATCGTCAACGACTTCCTCGAATACGCGCGCCGCCCCAAGCCGACCGTCGGCGCCTGCGATCTCGCCGAGCTCCTCACCGAGGTGCGCGACATCGCCGTCGCCGCCGCGCAGCCGCGCAACGTCACCGTCCAGCTCACCGCCGAGCCGGCCCGCGTCTCCGGCGACGAGGGGCAGCTCCGTCGCGCGCTCATCAACCTCGCCCACAACGCCGTGCAGGCGTGCGCCGACGACGGCTCGGGCAAGGTCACGCTCGGCTGCGCGCGCGCCGGCGGCGAGGTGCTGGTCACGGTGCGCGACACCGGCGCCGGCATCGATCCCGACATCCTCACGAAGATCTGGACGCCGTTCTACACGACCAAGCAAAGTGGGACCGGCCTCGGGCTGGCGTTCGTGCGCGACATCGCCGTCGACCACGGCGCCCGGCTCGCCGTCGACAGCGCGCCCGGCCAAGGCACCACCTTCACTCTCGCCCTCCCGGAGGCCTCGTAAGTGGCGACCATCCTAGTCATCGACGACAACGAGACGATCCGCGAAGGTCTCGCGCATGTCGTGAAAAAAATGGGACACCTGCCGCTCGTCGCCAAGAGCGGCAAGGAGGGCATCGAGCGCTTCAAGCAGACCCCCGCCGACTTCGTCATCACCGATCTCAAGATGGAGGGTGTCGACGGCGTCGAGGTGCTGCGCTCGGTGCGTGAGCTCGATCCCGATTGCCCGGCCATGATCATCACCGCCTTCGGAACCATCGAGACCGCCGTCGAGGCGATGAAGCTGGGCGCGTTCGACTTCCTGATCAAGCCGTTCGCCCCCGAGGTGGTGCGCTTGAAGGTCGAACGCGCGCTCGAGCTGCGCGCCGCCCGTCGCGCCAAAGGGCGGCTCGAGGCCGAGAACGACTATCTGCGCGGCGAAGAGTCGTCGCGCTTCGGAGAGCTCGTCGGCGGCTCGGAGCCGATGCGCAAGGTCTTCGCCGTCGTCGAGCGCGTCGCGCCCACCGATACCTCGGTGGCGATCTATGGCGAGTCGGGGACCGGCAAGGAGCTGGTCGCGCGCGCGATCCATCAGCGCTCGCGGCGCACGCAGGGACCCTTCATCAAGGTCAACTGCGGCGCGCTTGCCGAGACGCTGCTCGAGTCGGAGCTCTTCGGCCACGAGAAGGGCGCGTTCACCGGCGCCATCAAGCGCAAGCTCGGCCGCTTCGAGCTGGCCGACAACGGCACGCTCTTCCTCGACGAGATCGGCGACATCTCGCCGGCGATGCAGACCAAGCTCCTGCGCGTCATTCAGGAGCGCGAGTTCGAGCGCGTCGGCGGCGAGACGAGCATCAAGGTCGACGTGCGGCTGGTGTCGGCGACCAACCGGGATCTGGCCAAGGAGGTCGCCGACGGGCGCTTCCGCGAGGACCTCTACTACCGGCTGCAGGTGGTGCCGATCACCATCTCGCCGCTGCGCGAGCGCAAGGGCGACATCCCGATGCTGGTCGAGCACTTCATCCGCCGGCTGGCGCCGAAGACCAATCCGCGCGTCGGCGGCATCGACGACGCGGCGCTGTCGCGGCTCATCGCCTATCGCTGGCCCGGCAATGTCCGCGAGCTGGAGAACGTCATCGAGCAGGCGCTGGTCTTCGCCGACGGAGATCGCATCGCCACCGAGGCGCTGCCGGCGGCGCTGCGCAGCGACGGGACGGCGTCGTCGCCCGCGCGCGGCGGCGATGCGACCGGCACGGCGGACCGGCTCTCGGTGCCGTCGGGCGAGATGGCGCTGCCGGAGCTGCTCGACGACCTCGAGCGTCAGCTCATCCTCAAGGCCTACACCCAGGCCAAGGGGGTCAAGACCGAGACGGCGCGCCTCCTGGGCATCAAGACGAGCGCGCTCTACTACAAGCTGGAAAAGTACGGGATCGGCTGACCAAACCTCGGAAATCTGAGGGGTAAGAGACGTACGTAGCGTGATCCAACGGGCACTTGGCGCCGGGCACGACGGTTGCGTATGCTGTGGACGCATGCGTGGTGCCCTCGCGCTCGTGGTAGTTTTGCTGGCGACCGCGCCGGCGCGCGCCGACGTGTGGGCGGAACTCTCCGCCGGGCAGCGCGCCGTCGGGCAGCTCGAGCTGGCCCGCGACGACGCCGACCATCGCCGCGCCACGCTCGAGCGCCAGAGCCAGACGCTCGCGGCCGAGATCGAGCGCACCAAGGGTGAAGCGGCCGGCGTGCGCCGCGACCTGAAGCTGCAGGAGCTGCTCGCCGCGCAGAAGGCCAAGAGCGATGAGCTCGAGCGCATGGCCGGCGACCTGCGCGGGCGCACCTCGCTGCTCGCCGGCGCGCGCCGAAAGCTGCTCGCCGATTGCGACCGCGCCCTGGCCGGGCAGCTGCCCGAGTCGAAGCGCCTCGAGCTGGCGCGTCTGCGCACGGCCCAGGCGGCGGCGCTGGCGCAGCCCGATCGCCCGCTCGGCGTCGCGCGCGCGGCGGCCGATCCGCTCGACGGACCGCGCGAGCTGCAGGACAAGGCCGACCTCTTGCGCGACTCCGAGGACAAGCTGCGCCGCGAAGTGAGCCGCCTCTCGCAGCGCATCGACGGTGTCGAGCGGCGTCGCCACCTTCGCGAGCGCGCCGTCGCCGTCGACGACGATCTCTTCGGTGAAAACATGTCCAACCGCCGCTCGGCGCGCGTCGCCTCGACGACCCTCGGCGGGCGCAACAACGGCGGCAGCGCCGACGCCGCCAACGGCACACCCGCCCCGACGGCCGGCTCGCCCGGTACCGGCACCGGCGCGGGCGGCGCGA
>JAQBQH010000104.1 GCA_028287105.1 Myxococcales bacterium | reverse complement strand
GGCAGAGGCGAAGCGGCGCAGATGCAGGTGCGCAACAAGGCGGGCGAGCGTCCCGTCGGGCGCGACGTGTCGCAGCTCGAGCCGACGCAGGCGCTGACCGCCGACGCCGCCGGCCCGAGCTACTACGACGTACCGCTCCTGAAGGAGCCGGTCTGGGTGGGCGCGGTGCCGCTCTACTTCTTCATCGGCGGCGCGGCCGGCGCGGCGTCGACGCTGTCGTGCATGGCGCGGCTCTTCGGCGGACCGGACCTCGACGGTCTGGCGCGCCGCGCGCGGTTGCTCGGCGCAGCCGGCGACACCGTCGGTGCCGGACTGCTCATCTACGATCTCGGCCGCCCGACGCGCTTTCTCAACATGCTGCGCGTCTTCAATCCGCGCTCGCCGATGAGCGTCGGCTCGTGGGTCCTCTCGGCCTCGGGGGCGGCCAACACGGGCGCGCTCTTGTTGCAAAATCGGCGCGGCTTTCTCGGCGGCGTCGGCGAGCTGCTCAACGTCGTCGGCGGAGTGCTCGGAATGCCGCTCGCCGGCTACACGGCGGTGCTGCTCTCGAACACGGCGGTGCCCGTGTGGCGCCAGGCGCGGCGCAGTCTGCCGCTCCTCTACATGGCGTCGGGCGTGGCGGCCGCCGGATCGATCTTGTCGCTCAGCGCGAGGAGCGAGCGCGAGCGACGCGTCGTCGAGCGCTACGCCGTCGCCGGCAAGGTCGGGGAGCTGGCCGCGATCGCCGCGCTCCATCGCGAGGTCGGTCGCGAGTCGCGGGTGGCGCGGCCGCTCGCGCGTGGGCTCTCGGGCGCGCTGCTCACCACGGCGACGGTGCTGACGGCGGCGAGCCTGGCCTCGTCGCTGCTTCCGGGCAGCCGTCGTCGCGCGCGTGGCGCGGCGGTCGCCGGCATCCTCGGCTCGCTCGCCTTGCGCTTCGCCATGCACTACGCGGGCAAGGCGTCGGCCCGCGATCCGCACGCCAGCTTCGCGCCGCAGCGGCGGCGCACGACTCAGGGCATGGTCGCGCGCGCTTCGGAGACGTAGGCATCGGCGAGCGCGGTGGCGCCGCGCGCACGCCAATCCGCCGCCCCGCGATTCCATGCGATGCTGCGCCCATGGCGGACAGCAAGAAGCGCAAGCTCGCGACCTTTCCAGGCCTCGTCGCCGGCGACTTCCAGCATCCCGACGACGTCGCCGCCACCGATGCCCTGCGCTCGGTCCCCGGCCTCGACACCGTCGTCTCCAAGGTGATGGAGTACGGCTTCGAGCGTCTCTACTACCTCGACAACGTCGCCGCCAACGTGCGCGTCGGCCCGCGCCAGCTGCCGCGCCTCTATCGCTCGCTGCAATGGGGCTGCAAGATCCTCGACGTCGAGGAGCCCGAGCTCTACGTCACGCTCGACCCCGTCCCCAACGCCTTCACCTACGGCCACACGCGCCCGTTCATCGTGCTCACCTCGGGCCTCATCGACATGCTCGACGACGAGGAGCGATTCTTCGTCATCGCCCATGAGCTCGGCCACATCAAGGCCGCGCACGTGCTCTACACGGTCCTCGCCAAGAACATCGCCGCCATCGTCGCGCTCGTCGGACAGGCCACGCTCGGCATCGGCGCGTTTCTCGGCCAGGGGCTCGTCATCGCGCTCAACGATTGGTTCCGCAAGGCCGAGCTCACCGCCGACCGCGCCGGCCTGCTCTGCGTGCAGGACATCGAGCCCTGTATGCGCACGTTCATGAAGCTGGCGGGCGGCGCGCGCGGGCTCTACGCCGAGATGGACTTCAACGAGTTCGTTCGCCAGATCCGCACCTACGAAGACGCCGATCGCTCCAACCTCAACCGCGCCTACAAGGTGCTCATCACGCTCTACCGCACGCATCCATTCCCGATCCTGCGCGCCAAGCAGCTCGACGCCTGGCACGGCACCGGCTACCGCGAGCTCGCGGGGCCGCGCGGGCTCCTCGGCCCGGCGACCGGTCCGTGAGCGTTCGCATCTACGCCCACCGCGGCGCCTCGGCCGAGCGGCCCGAGAACACGATGGCCGCCTTTCGCCGCGCGGTGGAGCTCGGCGTCGACGCCCTCGAGCTGGACATCCACGCCACCGCCGACGGCGTCCTCGTCGTCTCGCACGATGGCGACGGCCGCCGCCGCGCCGGCGTCGATCGCCGCATCGGCGACCTCACGTGGGCCGAGGCGAGCCGGTGGGACGTGGGCGCCGGCGAGCGCATGCCGACCTTCGAAGAGGTCGTGACCGCGTTTCCGACCGTTCGCCTGAACGTCGATCTCAAGCACGGCGCCGCCGAGGCCGCGATTGCGCTCTTGCGCCGTTTCGACGCCGAGGAGCGGACCTGCCTGGCCAGCTTTCAGATGCGCACCATGGAGCGCGTGCGCGCCCTCGGTTATCGCGGCCCGACGGCGCTCTCGCGCGCCGAGGCCCTCGCGGCGCTCGGCCTTCCCGCGACGGTGCGACGGGGCCGCTTCCGCTGTCGCGCGCAGCGGGCACAGCTGCCGGTCTGGCTCGCCAGGCCGTGGATCATCGCGCGCATGAAGGCGCTCGGCCTCGACGTCGACTTCTGGACCGTCGACGATCCGGCGCTGGCGCAGCGGCTCGTCGCCATGGGTGCCGACGGCATCATGACCAACGATCCAGCGCGCATCGTCCCCGCGCTCGGGCGCTAGCTACTCGTCGTCGGGTTTGGCGTCGGAGGTCGTGGCGCAATCGGCGTAGCTGGTCGACTGCCGCGGCGTGAGCCCGACGCGGCTGGTGAACGCGTTGGCGAACCGGTTGTCGGGATCGTACTTGTGCACCCAGCACTGGAACTTCTTGAGCCGCTCCGCGTACGCGAGATCGACCTCACGGTGCTTCGCGAACAGCTCGGTCTGGTTCTTGGCCCAATGCGGCCGCCCGTGGTGGTACTCCACGAGCTGCATCGCCAGCTCGCGATACTTGCCATAGTAGTCGCGCTCCTGCTGCGCGCGCTCGCGCTCCGTCTCCGGCTCGTGCAGCACATAGACGACGAACTCGAGGAACATCACCTTCTCGCCCTTGAACGCCTGCTCGTCGGTGACCGAGTGCCCGATTAGCGTCGTGCCATCGACGGGCGAGAAGCGCAAAAAGGCGCCGATGAGCGGCATGCACAGCCGATTGTCCTTGGCGTAGGCGCGCACCCGCTCGAGCGCCTTGGGCACCTCGGAGAGCGGAATCGCGATCTCGTAGTCGATCTCGGCGAGCTGCTGCTGATGCTCGGTCAGCTCGCTCGACATCATGAGATCGGCAGGGCCGATGACGTGGCGGTCGTACTTCTTCTTGCAGCAGCAATCGTGCACGAAGGGCGGATACATCTTGAGCTGCGAATAGCGCTCGCTCTCGATGAAGCAGAAGTAGGCGCCGTTGGCGACGGTGTCCTCCATCAGCTCCTTGAACGCTCCGATCGCTCCCGCGTCGACGTGCGGCGCCAGCAGCGAGTTCGAGGCCGACGGCTGCGCCTCGTCCATCGTGCGCATCCCGCACACCTTCATGAAGCGCGCCGCGCGCGGAAACCAGACCAGCTGCCCCCAGTCGCAGTCGCCGACCAGCTTCTCGACGCCCTTCTTGAACAGCACGTCGTCGCCGATGAACTCGACGTTGACGTCGAGGTTGAAGCGCGGCTCGACGCGCAGCCCGACGCGCGTGATGACGCCGAGCATCCCCACCGACGCCGACAGCGCGCGGAAGCGCTCGCGATCGCCGGCGTACTTGTCCACCGTCGGCGCGTTGGGATCGAACACCGCCTGCCGCAGGCGCGCCGTCGACGCTTGCGGCACCGCCGGGGGCTTCCAGAGCTCGTGCACCTCGCCCTTGGCGTCGACGAGCTGCGCGTACTCGAGCCGGGAGCTGAGCACCGACGGGTGGCGCAACGAGCTGCCGTGCGCCGCCGTCGCCAGGCCGCCGCCGATGCTGATGCCGCGGTAGCCGATGGTCGTGTAGCCGATCGAGCGCCCATGCTCGTAGAGCCAGCGATTGAGCTCCGACATGCGCACGCCGGCGTCGACGTCGACGTACTCGACGCCGTTATGCCGCTTGAAGCCGTGGATGCGGTTGAAGTTGGCCATCGAGATGCCGACGCCGTCGGTGCAGATCTGTTCGTTCGAGGTGTGCGAGTTGGCGACGACGCGCAGCGGCCCGCGCGTGCCCCGGATGGTCTCGGCGAGCGTCTCGAGCGTCTCCGGCTCGACGACGTCTTTGACGTTCGCGCAACAGACCTGGTGGTTGTACGCCTTGACCTTGACGTCGTCGCAGCTCGGCGGCGCAATCGCGGCCGCCGCGGTCGCGTGCGCCTCGGCCGCCTTGTCGGTGCGCGCGCCGCGCGGCGTGCCGAGATGCTCCCGGCCGCGCATGAGGTGGAGGTGCGCCGCCTGTCCGCAGCCGGCGGCGCTCAACGCCCCGACGAGGATCCACACCGCTCGCAACATCTCGGAAATACCCCCTGCTACTTCCGTCATACCCGACACTGGATCCCGGCGCGAATTTTGGTGTGACGGAAAATGACCGCCGTACTGTTCGTCAGCAGTCGAAACGCCCGATGGCGCCTGCACCAAACCAGTGGCTCGCTGAGGCAAAAATGCAGTGTCTACCGTCAAGACACGCGCGCGAATGCTCTCTATATTTTCGACGCAACGTTCCGTCTCCGAGCAGGCCCGAAATCGGATTCGTTTGGGGGGAGTTTCATGATGCTTCTGTCGGCTCACGAACCGGCGCGACTTGCTGCACTTGCCGGTTACCATATCGTCGGCAGCGGCCGTGAGGGCGCGTTCGAAGAGCTGGTCGTGATTGCGCGCAACCGCTTCGCGGCTCCCATCTCCGCCATCAGCTTCGTCGACGAGCGTCGCTGGTACCCCAAGGCGATCTCCGGCTTCGCGCGCTGCTCGTTGCCGCGCACCGCGACCTTCTGCGATCACACGATCGCGGGCGACGATCTACTCGAGGTCCCGGACGCCCGCGACGACGCGCGCTTCCGAGCCCTGCCCATCGTCGACGGTGGGCCGCACGTGCGTTTCTATGCTGGCGTGCCGCTGCACGACTCGCTCGGCTATGCGCTCGGCACCTTCTCGATTCTCGACGAGCGGCCGCGACAGCTGCCGGCGGCCGATCAGGCGGCGCTGCGCGAGTTCGCCCGGCTGGCGGTCCGGCTCGTCGAGCTGCGCCGCGCCGTGCGCGCCGCCGAGAGTGATCGTGCCGAGGTCGAGCGGCTGGCGCGCGCCCTGTCGCTCCTCGAGGCGCTCCTGTCGGCCGTGTCCGAGGCGGCCGACCTGCCCACGGCGCTAGTCGAGACGGGGCGGCGCATCGCCGATCTGACCGGCTGGCGCGCGCGCGCCGTGTGGCGCCCAGGCGACCTCGCCCCTGACTCGCTCTCCGAGCGGGCGGCGCGCGAGCGGCGGGCGCTGTCGGCCGGCGGCGTGGCCGCGATTCCGGTGGTCGCCGACGACGAGCTCCTGGCGGTGCTCGCGTTCGACGTCGCCGGTCGCATCTCTCATCGATCTCGTGACGTGCGCGGTGGCCGCGGCGGCGAGCAGCCAGGGGGGCTGCTCGCCGCCGTGGCAGCCGTGGTGCAGCCGTTGGCGGCGCTGGTGCGACGGCGCCGCATCGAAGAGGCGCTGCGCCTCTCGGAAGGCAAGCTCCGCAGCGTCACGAACTCGGCGCGCGACGGAATTTTCTCAGTGGCGCGCGACGGCAGCATCGTGTACGCCAATCCTGCGGCGCGCACGATGTTCGGTCGCGACGAGCTCCGCGGCCTGCCGCTGCCGCGCCTCGTCGACGGTTTCGCGTTCGATCAGCTCGAGGGGGGGGCTCCAATGGAGCGCTGGGCAGTGCACGCGTCCGGCCGGCGCTTTCCGGTGGAGCTGTCGTGCGCGGAGTGGGCGCTCGACCCCTCGGGGTACGCGACCGCGATCGTGCGCGACGTCTCCGAGCGCTTCACCGCGCAGGCCGAGGCCGAAGTGGCGCAGCGACGGCTGGCTTTCCTTTTCCGCGCGACCTCCGAGCTGCTCGAGCAGCCGCTCGCCACCGATGCGCTCCTGGCGACGATCGCCAGGCTGGTCCTGCCGCAGCTCGGCGATCTCTGCATCGTCGATCTCGCCGAGCGCGACGAGCACGTGCGCCACGTCGCCTGCGCGCCCGGCCGCGCCTTCGAGGCGGCGGCGCTCGACGACAGCAGAGCGTTCTCCGCGCAAGGCGACTCGCTCGTCGGACACGTGATGCGCTCGGGCGAGCCGTTTCTCTTCTCGCCCGGCGACGGCGCGCAGGGCGCGGCGCTCGATCTCGCGACCGCGCATCATTGGTCACGGGCCGGTTGGCGCGCCTGCCTCATCGTTCCGTTGGTGGCGCGCGAGCGAACCGCGGGCGCGATCACGCTAGTCTCGTTCACGCGCGGGTATACGAAGGATGATCTCGCGCTGGCGCAAGAGCTCGGGCATCGTGTCGCGCTCGCCGTCGACAACGCGCATCTGTATGCCGAAGCGCGCGCGGCGGTGCGGGTGCGCGATGACGTGCTGGCGATCGTCTCGCACGATCTGCGTACTCCGCTGTCGACGATCTTGACATCGACGAGTCGGGTGTTGCAGATGATCGAGGACACCGAGACTCCGGCGCGCGCACCACTCGAGCGCTGCCAGCGCGCGGCGCGACGGATGAGCCACATGATTCGCGATCTACTCGACGCCGCCAGCTTGGAGACGGGCACGCTGTCTCTCGATCAGAAGACGACCGTCCTGTCGCACGTGCTGTCGGACGCCGCCGACCTCCTGCAGCCGCTAGCTGAAGCACGCGGGCTTCGATTCGCGACCGAGCTGCGCGACGAAGGGCTATCGGTGTGGTGTGACCGCGAGCGGGTGGTGCAGGTGCTTTCGAACCTGGTTGGCAACGCCATCAAGTTCACGCCGGCGGGGGGAAGCGTGAACATCGTCGCCGAGACCTGGGGCGGTCGCGTGCGGGTCGCCGTGCGCGACGACGGTCCCGGGATTGCGCCGCAGCTTTTGCCGCGCATTTTCGATCGGTACTGGCACGGAGCGACGTCGCAGAGTCGAACGGGATCCGGATTGGGACTTTATATTGCGAAAGGAATCATCGAGAATCACGGCGGTCAAATTTGGGTGGATTCGGCGCCGGGCCGCGGCAGCACGTTTTATTTCACGCTGCCGCCGGTCGCTCCCATGGAGGCACAGGCGTCGAATTAGGGCGGGTCGAAGTAGGGCGGTGGGTATGGGCGGAGGAGGCAAACGTGGCGGGCATGGACGGGCGGGAACGCGAGCACAATCAGGTTGGCTCGCAGGCGTTGAGGGGAGTGGCATTGGTGGCGGCGACGTTTCGCGAGCCACCCGCTCCACCGGTGTTGTCGTCGCAGCTGACGTTGGTGCTGTGCGACGAAGGTGGCGGCGACGTCGATTGGGGTAAGACGATGCAGCCGTTACGCGCGGGCGAAGTGCTGCTGCGCGCACCGGGGCAGGTATCGGTGGTGATGCATCATGCCGCGCCGGAGACACGCTGCCGCGTGCTGCTCATCGAGCCGGAGCTGTTTGCGTCGGGAGGCGCGCAGGGACGACCACTGACACGCTTCGGATCTCTCGTCACCGGCGCGCCGGCGATCACCGGGGGCGTGGCGGCGACGTGGGAGGCGGTGACCGCGCAGCGCGAGGCGATCGAGCAGCAGGCGCGGCTCTCGGCGCTCTTGTCGGCAGTGATCGAGCTGACGGCGACGGCGCCGCCTCAGCCTCAGATCCTGTCGCCGGCGGTGGCGCGAACGCGCGAAGCGCTGCACGATCGATTCGCCGACGAGGTTCCGCTGGAGCAGCTCGCGGAGATCGCCGGCATGTCGAAGTGCCACCTCGTGCACCTGTTCCACAAAGAGGTCGGCCTACCGCCGCACGCGTACCAGATCCAGCTCCGCGTCGCGCGCGCCCGGCAGTTGGTCGCCGCCGGCGTCCCGCTGGCCGAAGTGGCGACGATGACCGGCTTCGCCGATCAAAGTCACCTGACGCGGCTGTTCAAGCGCGTCGTCGGCATCCCCCCGGGCCAATACGCCGCCCTGCTCGCAGCCCAGGCCGCCCGACAAGCGCCAGTGGCTGTGTCTCAGTCGAGTTAGTCGGAGGCGCTGCCCTTCAGAGGGCGCTCGAGTTGACGCGGCGGCGGGTCCTGTCATCGCAGAGGGCGCTCGAGTTCACGCGGCGGCGGGTCCTGTCATCGCATGTCTTTTTTCGGCGGTGCTCGGGCTGCGCTCGATGCCCCGCTGGCGTGTGGGCTCGCTCCGCCCTGCGCTCCGGCGAAAAATGACATGCGATGGCCACCCGCCGCGAGCCAAGCTCTCGCTTCTTGAGGTCGGATGCTCGATCGCCACGCTCGAGGCCCTCTCGGCGTCAGGTTGACCCGCTTTAGTGAATCCCCGCCGACGCCGTAGGTTCGCTTGGCGCATCGGTGTCCTCGACGACGTTACTCGTCGCCAGTTTGGTACCCGTGAGCGTGAACAGGCCGATGAGGCCGATTTCGCAGACCACGGCCGTCACCAGGATCATGCCCTCCATTGAAGTTATTGTGCAATCGCACAATGAGCGGCGAGCGCAATGATGCATTCGCACAATAATCCCGGAAATGCGAGCGGTTCACTGCTTGACAGATTCACGCTGTGAATCAATAGTACAAATCATGAATGCAAATTCACCTTCTGTGGCGAAGGCTCAGAATTTGCGCAGCCGTCTGCGCGAAGCCACCTCGGCTGCCATCATCGACGCCGCCGAGGGCACATTCGCGGAGCGCGGGCTCAACACCGCCACCATGAACGAGATCGCCGCCGCTGCTGGCGTCGCCGTCGGCACGCTCTACAATCACTTCAAAGATCGCGATGCTCTCCTGGCCGCGCTCGTCGAAGAGCGCCGCAGCGCCCTGCTCGAGGTCATGGACGAGTTCCTCGACCAGCCCTCCTCGGGTGACTTCGCCTCCGATCTAAAAGAGCTGGTTCATCGGATGGGTGGCTTCTTCGACCAACACCGGCGCTTTCACCAGATCCTCCATCAGCTCGAGTCCGGTCTCAACACCGCGCAGTACCCCGAGACCGCCGCCTGCTCCCCCAAGATGCGCGGCGAGCTGCATCTGCGCCTCGAGAAGATCGTCAAGCGCGGCGTCAAGACCAAGGCGCTGCGCCCCGAGTTCGCCGAGTACTACCCCACCCTGCTCCTCGGCATGCTGCGCTCGATGCGCATGCGCCTCCTGGAGCTCGGCAAGCTCGACGAGCGTCTCCCGGTCGACGAGATTGTCCGCTTCTTCATGCACGGAGCCGCCGTCTAGCCATGTCAGCCGCGCCACGCCCGCCGACCAACAAGTGGTTGGTCACGCTCTCGATCACCTTCGGCACGCTCATGGGGACGATCGACGCGTCGATCGTCAACGTCGCCGTCCCGCACCTCAAGGCCGGCGTCGGCGCCACCACCGAGGAGATCACGTGGGTAGCGACCGGGTTCGCCCTCGCCAACGTCATCGTCATGCCGCTCACCGCGTTCCTCGGCCGCCTCTTCGGCCAGAAGCGCGTCTACATGTTCTGTCTCGTCCTCTTCCTACTCGGCTCCGCGCTGTGCGGCATGGCGCGCTCGCTCGAGATGCTCGTCGCCTGCCGCGTCCTCCAGGGTCTCGGCGCCGGCGCGCTGCAACCGACCGAGCAGGCCATCTTGCGCCAGACCTTCCCGCCCGAGGAGCAGGGCATGGCGATGGCGCTCTTCGCGGTCGCCGTCATCATGGGCCCCGCGTTCGGCCCCACGCTCGGCGGCTACATCGTCGACAACTGGAGCTGGCCGTGGATCTTCTACATCAACCTGCCGGTCGGCCTGCTGGCGCTCGTCATGGTCCAGAACTTCGTCCACGAGCCGGAAGATCTGCGCCAGGCCAACCTCGCGCTCGCCGCCAAGCAGCGCAAGCACATGGACTGGGCCGGCATCGCGCTCCTCTCCGTCGGCGTCGCCTCTCTGCAGTACGTCCTCGAGGAGGGCACGCGTAAGGATTGGTTCCAGTCGCCGGTCATCTCGGTCCTCTCGGTCGCCTGCATCCTCTCGATCCTGCTGTTCATCGCCCGCGAGCGGACCGCGACCATGCCGGCGGTCGATCTGTCGCTCTTCAAAGACAAGGTCTATCTGTCGGGCACCGTCATCGGCGGCGTGATGTTCGCCATGCTGATGGCGGTCACGTTCCTGCTGCCCGTCTTCATGCAGGAGATTCTCGGCTTCACCGCCATGCAGTCCGGTCTCGCGCTCATGCCGCGCGCGCTCGTCATGTTCGTCGTCACGCCGATCATCGGCCGGCTCTACAACCGCGTGCAGCCGCGCATCTTCGTGGCCATCGGCATCATCTGCTTCGCCATCAGCACCTGGCAGATGAGCCACTACACGCTCGCCACCACGCAGCGCGGGGTCGTCTGGGCGCTGCTCATCCAGGGCGTCGGCTTCTCCCTCCTCTTCGTGCCGCTGACGACGGTGGCGCTGTCGAGCATTCCGCGCCATCGCCTCGCCGATGCCACCGGCCTCAACTCGCTGGTGCGTCAGATCGGCGGCTCGATCGGCCTCGCCGCCTTCGCGACGCTGATGACGCGCTACCAGGTGCAGATCAAGTCGGCGGTCGCCAGCAACATCACCTCCGGCCGCCCCGAGGTCACCGAGCGGCTGGCCATGCTGTCGCAATTTCTCGTGCACAAGGGCCTCGACCTCGCCACCGCGCGGCTGGCCGCGCAGCGCATCCTCGGCGGTCTCGTCGCCAAGCAGGCGATGGTGATGACGTTCGAAAAGCTGTTTCTCGTATCCGGCATCGCGTTCCTCTGCGTGATGCCGCTGCTCTACTTCCTCAAAGCACCTCGGACGAACGGACCTTCGCCGAAGGTCGACGTCCACGTGGAGATGTGATCAATGGAGAACGAACCGAAGTCCTCGCCTCGTCTGGAGCCGGTACCGCGCGAAGTGCGTCCGCCGGCAGCCGCGCCCACCCAGCCCGCCGCCGAGACGGAGCCGCCCAAGAAGAAGCGGCGTCCGTTCGTCCTCGTCGCCATCGTCGCCGGCCTCTTGCTCGTCGGCATCACGGGCTACATGATCTGGACGCACGGGGAAGAGAACACCGACGACGCCCAGGTCTCGGCTGACGTGGTACCGATCGGTACCCGCGTCGCCGGCCAGGTGACGAAGGTGCACGTGCAGGAGAATCAGATCGTCAAGAAGGGCGATCTCATCGCCGAGATCGATCCCGCCGACTACGCCGCGCGCGTCAAGCAGGCCGAGGCGGAGCTCGCCTCGCAGCGGGCGCAGGCGCTAGGGGCCGACGCCCAGGTTTCGGTCGTCGAGGCCGGCTCCAAGGGCGGCCTGACCACGGCGCGCGCCGCGCTGGCCGGCTCGACCGTGAGCGTCGGCTCGGCCGAGGCGCAGCTGCAGTCGGCCAAGGCGGCGCTCATGCGAGCCCAGGCAGATGCGCGCAAGGCGGAGCTCGATCTCGGCCGCGCACGCGAGCTCAAGGCCGCCAACGCCGTTCCCCAGGAGCGCGTCGACAACGCCCAGGCCGCCAACGACTCGGCGCAGGCGGCGCTGGCGCAGGCGCGGGCCGGCATCTCCGTCGCCGAAGAGGCACGCCGCTCGGCGCAGGAGCGCGTCGGTGAAGCGCGCGGCCGCTTGAATCAGAGCTCGCCCATCGAGGCGCAGAACGCCGCCGCGCACGCGCAGGCCGACCTCGCGCATGCCCGCGTGCAGGCCGCCGAGGCGCAGCTCGAGCTGGCCAAGCTGCAGCTCGGCTACACCAAGGTCACCGCCCCCGTCGACGGCAACGCGTCGAAGCTGAGCGTGCACGAGGGGCAGCTCGTCGCCGTCGGCTCGCCGGTGATCGAGCTGGTACCGGTCAGTACCTACGTCGTCGCCAACTTCAAGGAGACGCAGGTCGGGCAGATGAAGCCGGGGCAGCGCGTCGACATCAAGGTCGACGCCTATCCAGGCAAGAAGTTCGAAGGCAAGGTCGAGAGCCTCTCCGGCGGCACCGGCTCCAGCTTCTCGCTGCTGCCCGCCGACAACGCCTCGGGCAACTTCGTCAAGGTGGTCCAGCGCGTGCCCGTGCGCATCGCCTGGACCCGCGCCCCCGACGTCGCCTTGCGCGCCGGCCTCTCGGCCGACGTCACCATTCACGTCAACTGACATGATGCGACTGCACAATATTGGCCTGTCCCTGGCGCTCGTCTGTTGTGCGAGCGCATCATTCGCCGCGTCGCGGCAGCTCGGCGTCGACGAGGCGGTCGAGCTGGCGCTGTCGCAGAATCCGCGGCTGCGCGGCGCGACCCTACGGCAGGGCGCGGCTCACGACGCCGCGCGCTCGGTCGGCGCGCACATGCTGCCCTCGGTGCACCTCTCCGAGGAGTACCAGCGCTACAAGGATCCCTTCGCCATCACCTTCATGCCGGGGCTGGCGCCGTTCCAGGTGCGCGACGTCGACAACAACACCTTCGTCGCCGCCGTCGGCCAGCCGCTGCTCGGGCTCGGTCACATCGCCGAGGACTACCTGGCGCTGCGCGATCAGGCCGCCGCGTCCGATGCCAACCTCAAGGCGGCGCGCGCCTCGCTCACCGAGGCGATCCAGGCCGGCTACCTGCGCTACTTCGAATCGCGCGCGCTCGCCGAGATCGCGCGCTGGTCGGGCAAGGAGCTGGGCGAGCAGGTCAACCAGACCCAGGCGCGCCTCAAGGCCGGCGTCCTGACCAATGCCGATCTATTGCGCGTGCAGGTGGCCGCCGCCAATGCGCGGCTGCAGGAGATCGGCGCGCAGAGCCAGGCCGAGGTGGTTCGCGCCAACCTGCTGGCCGCCATCGGGCTCGATCCGTCGGACGGCGAGATCGAGCTCATCGAGCCGACGTCGCTCATCGCCAACGCCTCCGAGCTGCCCGCCGATCGCGCCGCCTTCGACGAAGCGCTCAACCGCCGCCCCGAGATCGCGCGCGACCGGCTCCTCGGCAAGAGCGCCGAGCACACCAAGCGCGCCCGCTGGCTGTCGCTCCTCCCCGAGATCGACGGCGAGGCTGCCTACGTGCGCATCGACGGGCAGAAGTTCGCGCCCCCCGAGTCGTGGTTCGTCGGCGTCAAGGCGACCTGGACGCCGTGGGAATGGGGCTCGGGATTCTTCGCCGCGCGCGCCGCCGGCCGGCAGGCGGAAGCGGCAGCGCAGGACCTGGCGTCGGAGCGCAGCACCGTCGCCACCGAGGTGCAGACGTCGCTCTCGCAGTCGCGCGCGGCCCGCTTTGCCGTCGAGGTCGCCGAGAAGACCATCGCCGCCGCGCAGGAGGCGTATCGCGTGACCGACGCGCTGGTCAGGGCCGGCTCCGCGACGACGACCGACCTCCTCGACGCCCAATCGGCGCTCACCGGCGCCCGCCTCAACCTCGCGCGCGCCCGCTACGAGCTGGCGATTCAGCGGGTCACGCTGGCCCGCGTCATCGGCCGCTGAGCGGCAACTTCGCCCCCCCTCCCCTTTTCAACACGCCGTCGCTCTGATAAGACGCGGCCATGAAAACTCATCTGCTCATCCCGACCATGTTCCTGGCTGCCTGCGCCACCACCGGCACGGGCGCCGGCGGCGGCAGCAAAAGCAGCGCGCCGTTCCAGGGCCTCGAGGCCGTCAACAAGCGCCGCGCCGAGATCACCGACGCGTCCAAGACGGTGATGGACTGCCTGAAGTCGAAGGCCAGCGACCCGCCGATGAAGGGCGGAATCTTCGCCGTCACCGCCGACGCCACCGGCAAGATGACCGTGACCCCGGTTCGCTGGGAAGGTCCGGCCGACAAGAAGCAGTGCGTGGTCGACACGGCCGGCAAGACGACGCTGACGCCGCTGCCGGGTCCCGCCGTGGGCGCGTTGTGGGAGTTCATGGCGCCGGGCGAGAAGATCGTCGACGCGACGGTGCCGAAGGACCTCGAGGAGAAGCTGGCGTCCCTGCAGATGGCGGCCGGCGCCGAGGTCGAAGCGTGCGCGCAGCAGAACCTGCCGCCCGACTTTCCGGCCGACACCGAGGTCGCCTTCTTCGTGGATCGCGAGGGTCAGGTCTACGTGCCGACGGTGGTGAAGTCGACGGCGAAGGACGGCGGCTACGACACCTGTGTGCAGGGCGTCGTGTCGAAGCAGAAGTTCCCGGCGATCAACGTGCCGAAGCCGGTGGGGCTGACGTTCCGCTTCCACACCGGCCGCCTCGAGAAGCTCTAGCTCTCGAAGGGCCGGCGCGGGAGCGACGGGCTCGACTACTTCTCCGCCTTGAGCGGCGGCTTCTTGTTCAGCTCGAGGCTGATCTCGATGTTGACTTCGTCCGCGACGAGCACGCCGCCCGCCTCGAGCGCCTTGTTCCACTTCAGACCGAAATCGGTGCGGTTGATCTTGGCGCGCGCCTCGGCGCCGACGGCCGTCGTGCCCCACGGGCTCTTGGTCTCGGGCGAAGGACCGGTCACGTCGAAGGTGACCTCCTTGGTGATGCCGTGCATGGTCAGGTCGCCGACGATGTTGAGGTGACCGGCGGTCTTCGACTTCTCGACGCGCTTGGACTTGAAGGTCAGCGCCGGGAACTTGGCCACATCGAAGAAGTCGGGGCTCTTGAGGTGCGCGTCGCGCTTGGCGTCACGCGTGTCGATGGTCGTCGCGTCGACGACGACTTCGATCTTGGCGTCGGAGAAGTCGGGCTTCTCCCACGAGCCCGAGCCCTTGATCTTGCCGAACTCGCCGCGCACGTTCGACACCATCATGTGCTTGACCGTGAAGCTGGCGGACGAGTGCGAGGGATCGACTTCCCACTGAGCGGCGTGTCCGAGGGCGGGCACGGCGAGAACTGCGGCTGCGAATGCGAGTGTACGGATCATGGTCTTGCCTCCAGGCGAGGGACGCTATGTAGAACCGACCGGGCGGAAGAGCAAGCGCCAGGCCAGCACGAACTCCGCAATTTGCGCACGGACAGCGACGGCAGGCATCTCATTTTGATACAAGAGGCGCTCGTTTTGAGTGGCCTGGCCGCCGCAACATGCGCGCGCCGCGACGCGGGCTGGGCCGTGTCGGGCGACGCAGCGACGATCGGCGGTCGGAAACGCTTGTGGCCACGACGCGCGCGTGTTACGAGCCTGGCTCGGCGGAGGAGATCCCTTGAAGATTCACGAGTATCAGGGCAAAGAGCTGCTCAAGCGCTACGGCGTCGCCGTACCGGTGGGCCGCGCGGTTCTCGACCTCGGTGAAGTCGACGACGCGGTCAAGTGGGTGCAGAAGGAAGCCGGCGTCCAGGTCGTCGTCGTCAAGGCGCAGATTCACGCCGGCGGCCGCGGCAAGGGCGGCGGCGTCAAGGTCGCCAAGGACTTCGTCGACGCGCAGAACAAGGCGCGCGCGATCTTCGGGATGAACCTGGTCACGCACCAGACCGGCCCCGAGGGTAAGAAGGTCCAGCGCCTGCTCATCGAGCAGGGCATCGACATCGCGCGCGAGCTGTACGTCGGCATGGTGGTCGATCGCCAGAGCGGCCGCGTGACGCTGATGGGGTCGACCGAAGGCGGCATGGAGATCGAAGAGGTCGCCGCGACCCATCCCGAGAAGATCTTGAAGGAGGCGGTCGACCCGGCCGTCGGCTTCCGTCCCTGGCAGGCGCGCGCGCTCGCCTACGGCCTCGGGCTCAAGAACAAAGAGGAGAACGCGTCGGCGGCCGCCTTCCTGGTCTCGCTCTACAAGGCGTTCGTCGACCTCGACTGCTCGCTGCTCGAGGTCAACCCGCTCGTCGTCACCAAGCAGGGCAAAGTGCTGGCGCTCGACGCCAAGATCACCTTCGACGACAACGCGCTCTATCGCCATCCCGAGCTCAACTCGTTGCGCGACGTCGCCGAGGAAGATCCCTCGGAGCAGGCGGCCAAGGAGTATGACCTCTCGTTCATCACGCTGGAAGGCAACATCGGCTGTATGGTCAACGGCGCCGGTCTGGCCATGGCCACGATGGACATCATCAAGTTCTATGGTGGACAGCCGGCCAACTTCCTCGACGTCGGCGGCGGCGCCACCGCCGAGAAGGTGACGGCGGCGTTCAAGATCATCACGCGCGACCCGTCGGTGAAGGGAATCTTCATCAACATCTTCGGCGGCATCATGAAGTGCGACACCATCGCCAACGGCGTCGTCACGGCGGTCAAGGAGGTGGGCTTGAAGGTGCCGCTCGTCGTCCGACTCGAAGGCACCAACGTCGATCTCGGCAAGAAGATCCTGCGCGATTCCGGCCTGAACCTCGTCGCTGCCAATGACATGGCCGACGGCGCAAAGAAGATCGTGGAGCTGGCGAAATGAGCGTCCTGGTCAACGAGAACACCAAGCTGCTCGTGCAAGGCATCAGCGGCAAGACCGGCGCGTTCCATACCGCGGGCGCGAAGGAGTACGGCACCAAGGTGGTCGCGGGCGTGACGCCGGGTAAGGGCGGCACGATGTTCGAGGGCACGCCGGTGTTCGACACCGTCGCCGAAGCGGTCGCCAAGACCGGCGCCAACGCCTCGGTGATCTACGTGCCGCCGCCGTTCGCCGCCGACGCCATCCTCGAAGCGATCGCAGCCGAGCTGCCGCTCGTGGTCTGCATCACCGAGGGCATCCCGACGCTCGACATGATCGCGGTCAAGCGCGTCCTCGAGTCGCAGTCGAAGACGCGCCTCATCGGACCGAACTGCCCCGGTGTCATCTCGCCCGGCAAATGCAAAATCGGAATCATGCCCGGCTACATCCACAAGGAAGGGCATATCGGCCTGGTGTCGCGGTCCGGCACGCTCACCTACGAGGGCGTGCATCAGCTGACGTCGCTCGGCCTCGGGCAGTCGACCGCCATCGGCATCGGCGGCGATCCGGTCAAGGGCATGGACTTCGTCGACGCGCTGGCGCTCTTCGAGGCCGACCCGGACACGCACGCGGTGCTCATGATGGGCGAGATCGGCGGCAACTCCGAAGAGGACGCGGCCGCGTTCGTCAAAGCCAACATGAAGAAGCCGGTGGCCGCGTTCATCGCCGGCCAGACCGCGCCCCCGGGCAAGCGCATGGGTCACGCCGGCGCCATCATCTCGGGCGGCAAGGGCACCGCGGCCGAGAAGATCGCCGCGCTCGAAGCAGCCGGCATCAAGGTCGCCCGCACGCCCGCCGAAATGGGCTCGACGCTGAAATCAGTGTTGCGATAACGAGTCTTGCGATAACAACTGTCGGCTGACAGCTGTGAGCTGTCAGCTTCAGAAGGAGCGAAGCGAAATGGAACGGACGTTTTCGATCATCAAGCCCGACGCAGTGAAGGCCGGTAAGGCCGGCGCCATCACGCAGCATCTCGTCGACGGCGGCCTCCGCCCCGTCGCCGTCAAGATGGTGCACCTGACGCAGAAGGAGGCCGAGGGCTTCTACTACGTGCACAAGGCGCGGCCGTTCTTCGGCGACCTGGTGGCGTTCATGACCTCGGGGCCCTGCATCGTCCAGGTCCTCGAAGGCGAGAACGCGATCGCGCGCAATCGCGAGCTGATGGGCGCCACCGACTCGAAGAAGGCGGCCGCGGGCACCATCCGCCAGAAGTTCGGCATCGACATCGAGAAGAACGCCGTGCACGGCTCGGATGCGCCGGACACCGCGAAGTACGAGATCGGCTTCTTCTTCAGCGGCGCCGAGCTCGCTCGCCTGGGCGTCACCATCGGATAGCGCATGTCGCGGTTGCGACTCCTTGCGGCGGCGGTCTTCGTCATGCTCGCCGCCGCGGGGGTTGCGGCGCGGGCGTTCTGGCGCAAGCCCGTTGTCGTCTACTGCGACAACGGCACCAACGAGGACGTGACGGTGAAGGTCGACGGCGCTCAACCACAAGAGGTCCCGCGCCACGACTTTCGCGCGCTGACGCTGTCGCCGGGTGCGCACGCGCTCGTCGCCACGTCGGGCGGGCGCACCGTCGAGGAGTGGCGCGTCGAGGGGCTGCGCGGTCAGCGCTGGGTGTGGAACGTCGCCGCCCGCAACGACTACGCCATCTACACCATGAGCTACGGAGATCATCGCGAGACGGCGCCGCCGCGCCAGCTGACGTCGGGGCTGGCGCACTTCGTCATGCCCGCCGAGGTGGCGCAGGACTTCATGCAGCCGCTGCCGTCGACGGTGACGGTGTCGCACGCGACGAAGCAGGCGACCCAGCAGGGGATCTATCACTTTCCGCTGCACTACGACCGCCCCTGTTGTGTGGCCATCGTCGAGCAAGCGAGTCACACTAAGTAAGATGTCGTCGGTGGCGGATAGCAATAAGAAGGACCTGCGCGATCTGACGCACGAGGAGACCCGTGCGTTCGCCGGCGAGCTGGGCGTCGAGCCCTATCGCGGCGATCAGATCTTCCGCTGGGTCCACGGCCGGCGCGCCAAGGGCATCGAGTCGATGACCGACCTCGGCAAGGCGCTGCGCGAGAAGCTCGCCGGCACGGCCGAGGTGCGGCAGCTCGCGGTCGACGTCGAGCAGGTGTCGCGCGACGGCACACGCAAGCTCAGGCTCAGGACCGCCGACGGACGCATGATCGAGACGGTGCTCATCCCGGACGGAGATGCCTCGGCGCCGGATGATGATCTCGACGCCGCTGGGAGCGACGCGGCCCGGAGCGACGCGACCGAAAGCGACGCGACCGAAAGCGACAACACCGTCAGCGCCGTCGTCGAGCCGGAGCCGGCTCCGCCCGAGCATCTGGCGCACGCGCTCTTTCCGCGCCGGCCCAAGCTGACCCAGTGCATCTCGTCGCAGGTCGGCTGCGCGCTCGACTGCACCTTCTGCGCGACCGCGAAGCTCGGCTTCGGGCGGCAGCTCACGGCCGGCGAGATCGTCGATCAGGTCTACCGCGCGCAGGACATCGTGGCCGCGCTGGGCGACGACGATCCGACGCGGCGCGCCGGCGCCGATCGCGTGACCAACCTCGTCTTCATGGGCATGGGCGAGCCGCTGCACAACTTCAAGAACGTGTCGCGCGCGCTCGAGATCCTGACCGACCCGGCCGGCGCCGACTTCTCGCGCCGGCGCATCACCGTGTCGACGGCGGGCCTCGTGCCCGGCATCGAGAAGCTGGCGGCCGAGACCCGCACTGCCCTGCGCGTGAACCTGGCGGTGTCGCTCAACGCGACCACCGACGCGGTGCGCGACGTGCTCATGCCGATCAACAAGAAGTGGAACATCGCGCGGCTGCTCGACGCCGTGCGCAAGTTCCCGCTCGAGAAGCGGCGGCGCGTGACGTTCGAGTACGTGCTCCTCGACGGTGTGAACGACTCCGACGCCGACGCCGAGCGGCTGCCGCGCCTGCTCCGCGGCATCCCGTCGAAGGTGAACTTGATTCCGTGGAACCCGCACGAGCTGACGGACGGCAGCATTCCGTACCGCCGCCCCACCGACGAGCGCGTGCGCGCCTTCCAGGAGGCGCTCAAGGATCGCGGGCTCGCGGTCTACGTGCGGCGGCCGCGCGGCGACGACATCGACGCCGCCTGCGGACAGCTCGCTGCCAAGGCGCTACCGACGGTGAACGCTGCCGGCGGCGCCACCGGCAGCGCCGACCGCCTCGTACCTTTACGTACATCGTAAACTTGCGCGACAGGCACCCGGCCCCGTATCGTTAGAATATGCGGAAGTTTCATGCTGCCCTGCTCATCGGGGCGGCAGGCCTGGGGCTGCACGCGTCCGTCGGTGCAGCGCCAGTCGAGATCGATCTCGTGCCGATCGTCAAGGTCGAGGCGCCGGAGAAGCCGCGCGCGATCAACCACGTGCTCATCATCAGCGAGGACGGGCTGCGCGCCGATGCGGTGGCGACGCTGCACTTGAAGTGGCACGACCTCATGCGCAAGCGCGGCGCCTACAGCGACCACGCGCTGACGATTCGCGATGCGTCGACGTTGCCGGCGCACGCCTCGATGCTCTCGGGCGTCGAGCCGAAGACGCACGGCCTCACGTGGAACACGTGGCGGCCGCGCGAGGGCTACATCAAGTCGCCGACCATCTTCTCGCACGCGCAGGACGCCGGGCTGACGACGGCGTTCTTCACCGGCAAGTCGAAGCTGCGCCACATCGTGCCGCCGGGGACGGTGGGGATGTACGAGCGGCCCGGTTACTACTGCAAGAAAGTGGCGGAGCAGGCGGCCGAGTATCTGATGGCCGCGCGGCCGGCGCTGGCGTTCGTACACTTCTCCGATCCCGACGAGCTGGGACATTCGAAGGGCTGGATGTCGTCGGCGCAGAAGAACGCGATCACCAACAGCGATCGCTGCCTCGGGATCATCTACGAGGCGCTCGAGAAGTCCGGGCTCATCGACGACACGCTCATCATCGTGAGCGCCGATCACGGCGGCCACAATCGCGTGCACTCGGGCGCCAAAAGGATCGACCGCGAGATCCCGTGGATTGCGTGCGGACCGGGCGTGCGCGAGGACTACGTCATGGATGATCCGCCGTCGACGCTCGATACCGCAGCGACGGCGCTGTACGCCCTCGGGCTCAAGATCCCGGCCGAGATCGTGGGCCGGCCGCGCACCGATATCTTCATCGACGCGACGCCGATCCTCCTGCGCTGAGACTCAGAAGCGACGCACGTCCTTGGCCATGAACGGGCGCCACTCGGGCGTCCTGAGGCCTTCCGCCGTCGAGAGCGCGGCCGAGTCGTACCAGACGCCGCCGGCCGGATTCTCGAGGACGTGAAACTCCTGGGCCGGCATGTAGCTCTGTCCGAGCATCAGCCAGCGCGCGCCGTCGGCCGCGCGGGCCACGTCGAGCACCAGGACCGCGTGCCCGGGATAGCCGCCCTGGATCAAGACGTCGCCCGGCTCGACCTCGCCGCGCACCGGCTTCAGCTCCGCGGCGAGCGACGCCGAGCCCGCGTCGGCGAAGACCTTGACGAGCCAGCGACCGAACTCTTTGCGATGCTGGACGCGCGCATCGAAGGTCAGCGCCGTCGCGCGGTTCGGCTCCGGGTGAAACGTGATGGTGGCGCCGCGCGCGTAGCCGTACTCGGCCCATAGCCGCATCACCGCATCGGCGCACTGCTGCAGATCGCGCGGCGGCACGTCGAGATCCACGACGGCGGCGTGGACGTCCTGACGCGCCTTGCGTGTGCCGTCGAAGAGGTGGACCTCGGCGCCGGGCGCCTTGAGCGGAAGCCGTCGCAGAAAGGCGCCGAAGCTGTCGGGGACGACCGCGACCCGCGTCGCCCCGGCCGGTGGTGCGAAGCGCGCCTCGAGCGCCTCGGCCGCGCTCGCGTGCGGCCACGCGTAGACCAGGAGCATCAGGAGCGCGCCCATGGCTCATGTTACGTCAGGGGGCCCGCCAGTCCTTCTCGCCGCCCGGGCCCGCTCGCCGCCGGGCCCCCGCCGGGTCACTTCGGCGGCAACTCCTTGGCCGGTTCCGCGGTCGTGTCGATCACTTCGCGTTCGAGTGGAACTTCACCGCCCTCGCGCACCAGCCGCCAGAGCGCCTGTGGATCGGCGGTGTACTTGCGCACCGCGCCTTCCAGCTCGCGCATCAGCCGCGCACCGGCCGACGTACGAAACACGTAGATGAGCCCGACCGCCAGCGCTACCGCGGGGTTGGGCTCTTCGGAGCGCCCGAGCGCACCGCCCTCCCCGTCCTTGTCGAGCTCCGTCTCGGCGCGCTTGCGTCTCATCAGTCCAAACATGTCCTGTGTATAAGCCGCGCACACCGACGCGGCGACTCCTGATCTCGGGTCTTTGCAATCGGCACGCCCGGTGCACTGACCCCGATTTGTCACATGCGAGCGCTATACAGCACCTCGGCCTTCCTGCTGGCGACCCTGGCTCTTGCCGGACCGGCGCTGGCCCATGTGCCCGTCCTTGCCCCTCGCGTTTCCCTCTCGCTGGCCCTCGATTGGAACAACTTGGTCATGCGCGCGCTCCACGCCCCGCCACCACCGCCGGCGAGCGTCACGACCCGCCGGCACGTCATCCCGAAGCTGTCGGTGACGGACGGCGCTCAGACGCGGTCCGCGCCGCAGCTCGAGGTGCAGGCCGTCAGCCGCGTCGAAAACTGGGCCCGCTCGGTGGTCTCCCCGCGCTACGATTCGACGAACGCCGACGCCGCGCGCCGCACCCAGTTCCGCACCATGTACGTGACGCCGTTCGTTCCGTACATGGGCTGCTACGGGCTCAACCTCACCGTCGAGACCAACGCCCTCTTGCGCTGATCCCCCGGCCGGGCGATCGTCGGCCGCATGGAGAAGGTCACCGGCATCGGCGGAGTGTTTTTCAAATCGAAAGATCCCAAAGCGCTGCAGGCCTGGTACGCGGAGCGCCTCGGCGTTCCCGTGCACGCCGACGGCGCGGTGGTGTTCGAATGGGAGGACCCCGCCCATCCCACCCGCAAAGGGCAGACGGTGTTCGCGCCCTTCGCCGCCGACACCAAGTACTTCGAGCCCTCGAGCGCGCCCTTCATGATCAACTTTCGCGTGCGGGACCTCGACGCCATGCTGGCGCAGCTGCGCGCGGCCGGCGCCACCGTCGACGAGAAGATCGAGGCGTCGGAGTACGGCCGCTTCGGCTGGGCCATGGACCCCGACGGCAACCGAATCGAGCTGTGGGAGCCGCCCGGCCAGCGGTGACACAAATTGACCGTCGGCGGCGGCAACGTTATCGTCGGCGCGTGAAGCCTCTCGTCCTGGCAGTCGTCGCTCTCGGCCTCCTCGCGGGCCGCGCGCACGCGGGCAACGAGCGCGTCGCCATCGCATCGTTCAACGTCACCGGTCAGGCGCTCGCCGACGAGGCGCAGGCCAAGCTGAAGCAGAGCTTGCGCGGTGGCCTCGCCGCCGCCGGCTTCGAGGTGGTCCCCGAGGCCGACGTGCAGCGCGCCATCATCACCAGCGGCGTGGCCGGCTGCGACACCGTGTCGTGCCTGCGCCGCATCGGCGAGATGGTGCTGGCCAAGCGGGTCATCAAGGCCACCGTCGAGGTCATCGGCAACACGCATGTGGCGTCGACGCTGGAGCTGATCGATCTCGCCGACGGCAAGACCATCGCCAACGCCAAGGACAACTGCGACGTCTGCACGATGAAGGAGGTCAACGACGGCCTCTCCAACGCCGCCGCCGCGCTCCGCATGCAGCTCGAGCCGGGTCAGCCGCCGCTGCCGCCGCCGGCCGCGGGAGGCGCCGCCGGCCAGCCCGACCGGCCGTCGCATCGCACGCTCTACATCGGGCTGGCCGCCGCGTCGGGGGCGCTCTTCGTCGCCAGCTTGACGACGCTGGCGGTCTCGGGCGCCTATCACGGACGCGCCAACTGCGGCAGCGTTCCCGCCGGCGAGCGCTGCCCCACGCGCTACAACGGCACGCCTGGCCTCGTCCTCGGCGCCATCGGCACGCCGCTCTTCGGCGTCGCCGCCGCCATCCTCGCCTACAAGGCGTGGAAATCGCCGCCCTCGCGTGTGGCGCTGGTGCCATCGATCGGTGCCGGTGCGGTCGCGCTAGACCTGCACGTGCGCTGGTAACTGGTGCGCACATTTTTTACGTCAGACAAGAGCACTTTGTGCTCGCGCCGTCGACGAGGTAGATTTCTACTATGAGCGCCGCCGCCGTAACCCTCCCAGCCGGTCCCCTCGGCCGCGTCCTCATCGTCGAAGACGATGCGGCCGTATCGAGCAGCCTGGCCGAGGTGTTACGCGACGACGGCTACGAGACCGGGATCGCGGGCGATGGCCAGCAGGCGCTCGACTGGCTGCGCTCCAACCCGCGGCCGCACGTGATCCTGCTCGACCTGTGGATGCCCAACGTGACCGGCGAGGAGTTCCGCCGGCTGCAGCTCGCCGACGCCGAGCTGCGCGACATCCCCGTCGTCGTCATCTCGGCCGCCGCCGATGCGCGGGCGCGGGCGCGCGACATGGACGTGGCCGGCGTGCTGCAAAAACCGATCAACCTCGAGCAGCTTTTGACGTTCATCGAGAAGCACACCGGTCAGTAATTTCGTTCCGCCGCACGGTGACGCTCGATCTCTAGATCGGCGACCCTATAACGATCGCACGCATGCGCATCTGGCCTGGTGAGTCCCATCCTCTGGGAGCCATCTACGACGGCTCCGGTACCAACTTTTCGATCTTTTCCGAGGTCGCCACCAAGGTCGAGCTCTGCCTGTTCGACGACAACGGCAAGGAGGAGCGCATCGCGCTGCCCGAGCAGACCGCGTTCTGCTGGCACGGGTATGTGCCCGGCATCGGCCCCGGCCAGCGCTACGGCTATCGGGTGCACGGCCCCTACGCGCCCGACGAGGGGCATCGCTGCAATCCCAACAAGCTCCTGCTCGACCCATACGCGCGCGCCGTCGACGGGCAGCCGAAGTGGGACGAGGCGCTCTACGCCCACCACTTCTCCGACCCCGAGCGCTTCAACGAGGCCGACTCGGCGAAGTACATGCCGAAATCGGTGGTGACCACGCCCTACTTCGACTGGCGCGACGACCGCCGGCCGCGCACGCCGTGGCACGAGACCGTCGTCTACGAGCTGCACGTCAAGGGCTTCACCGAGCGCCATCCCGACGTCGCGCCCGAGCTGCGCGGCACCTACGCGGGGCTCGCCTCGGGGCCATCCATCGACTACCTGAAGAAGCTGGGCGTCACCGCGGTCGAGCTCCTGCCGGTGCATCAGTTCGTGCACTCGCAGACGCTCGAGTCCAAGGGGATGCGCAACTACTGGGGCTACGACTCGATCGGCTTCTTCGCGCCGCACAACGAGTACGCCTCGACCGGACAGCGCGGCGATCAGGTGCAGGAGTTCAAGTCGATGGTGCGGGCGATGCACGCCGCCGGCATCGAGGTGCTGCTCGACGTCGTCTACAACCACACCGCCGAGGGCAACCACCTCGGGCCGATGCTCTCGTTCAAGGGCATCGACAACGCCGGCTACTACCGGCTCGTCGGCGATCAGCGCCGCTTCTACATGGACTATACCGGCACGGGCAACTCGCTCAACATGCGCCACCCGCACGTGCTGCAGATGCTGATGGACTCCTTGCGCTACTGGGTCGAGGAGATGCACGTCGACGGGTTCCGCTTCGATCTGGCGGCGACGCTCGCGCGCGGGCTGCACGAGGTCGATCGCCTGAGCGCGTTCTTCGATCTCATCCAGCAGGACCCGGTCGTGTCGCGCGTCAAGCTCATCGCCGAGCCGTGGGACGTGGGCGACGGCGGCTACCAGGTCGGCAACTTCCCGCCGCTGTGGTCGGAGTGGAACGGCAAGTATCGCGACGGCGTGCGCGACTACTGGCGCGGCGAGCACTGGCGCCTGGGCGAGTTCGCCTATCGCTTCACCGGGTCGAGCGATCTGTACGCCGAGACCGGACGGCGGCCGTTCGCCAGCATCAACTTCATCACCGCGCACGACGGCTTCACGCTCGCCGATCTGGTCTCGTACAACGGCAAGCACAACGAGGCCAACAAGGAAGAAAACCGCGACGGCACCGACGACAACCGCTCGTGGAACTGCGGCGCGGAGGGCCCCACCGACGACGCGCTGGTCAAGAAGCTGCGCGCGCAGCAGCAGCGAAACTTTCTCGCCACGCTCTTGTTGTCGCAGGGCGTGCCGATGATCTGCGGCGGCGATGAGATGGGGCGCACGCAGCACGGCAACAACAACGGCTACTGCCAGGACAGCGAGATCTCCTGGTTCGACTGGTCGACCGTCGACCAGGATCTATTGTCGTTCACGCGGCGGCTGCTCGAGTATCGGAAGCAGCATCGCATCTTCCGCCGGCGGCGCTGGTTCCAGGGGCGGCCGCTGCACGGGCTCGAGGTCAAGGACGTCGCCTGGTTCACGCCGACCGCGGTCGAGATGTCGGACGACGATTGGGCGCAGGGCTTCGCCAAGTCGCTGGGCGTGTTCTTCAGCGGCCAGGCCATCACGACGCCGGACGCGCAGGGTGAGCGGATCATCGACGACGACTTCTACCTCGTGTTCAACGCCTCGCACGAGCCGGAGCGCTTCACGCTCCCCGACGAGCGCTTCGGCAAGCGCTGGCAGCGCGACGTCGACACGGCCGCGCTCGGCGACGGGACCCCGCATGACCACGAGCACATCTTCAAGCCGGGCGATCACTTCCAGATGCATCCGCGCTCGCTGACCGTGATGCGCCGGTTGCCCGACGAAGAGTAGTCGGAATCAGCACGCGCGCTCGTCTGTTACGATCGGGAGGATGACGCGCGATCAGCTCCTCCGAGTCTCGCGACACTTCCGAACCCTCGAAGAGGTGATGCGCTGGAGCTTCACGTCGGGCTGCGCGCTCGTCGAGGTGGTCACGCAGGACGAGTACACGCACGACGTCGTGCTCTCCATGCCGGCCGGCGAGGGCTACCTCGTCTTCGACACCACCTGACTCGGTGCGGTCACGGCGGTCGCCGTGTGGGACCAGCGCCCGAGCGCCGATGAGCTCTTGCAGGCGCGGCTCGCGGCCGGCTGGCAGCCGACTCCGACCGCCACGCGCGACGGCCCGCAGATCCTCGGCCACGCCGCCTGCACCGTCCGACGCTGACGCTCAGTTCTTCTTGGTCCAGAAGAGGTAGACGCCGCCGACGCCCGCGTCGCCGAACGTGGTGCTCAGCTGGAAGCCCTTGCCGAGGCGGTATTCGGCGCTCGCCTCCTCGGCGTTGGCGGCGGAGCGGCCCAGGCGCGACCCGGAGCGCTGTCCGTAGCGGACATAGATGCGATCGGACACGAAGCGGCCCAGCTCGAGCGGCGACTGCGAGAACTCGGCGTAGCTCTGCACGTCGAGCGGGCGCGAGACGTCGACCGGCAGCGTCGGCGCCAGCTGCTCCTGGATCTTGCGAATGACGAGCGCCGAAAGAAGCCCGGTGATCTGCTGCTGTAGCTCGTGGATGCCGATGCGGTCGCTGTGGGGTTGGCCGGCCAGGATGAGGCCGACGAGCTGCGACTGATCGTAGACGGGCGGCTCGCACGACAGGTGCACCTCGGGATTCTTCGCGTTCCCTTCGATGACCACCGCCACCGTCGCTGCGCCGATGCGGCGTGTGACCCGCACGTGCAGCTCCGGATTGTCGGCGCGGCCGGAGAAGGCGAGCATGGCGCGGTCGACGTCGTAGCGACGGCCGAGGAGCTCCATCGTGCCGCGCCGCGCCTCGACCACGCCGTCGATGCCGAGCGCGCCGCCGGCGATATTGACGGCCAGGTCGCCGACGAGGTCGAGGTCCGCCTCGCGGCTGCGCAGCTCGAGCGGCCCGTCGATGCGCGCGGCGATGAAGACGCCCCGGCCCGCCTCTCGCCCGGCCTCGGTCTTTTGCGCGCGGGCGTCGTCGTAGCGAACGTCGGCGAGCGCGTCGGTGCGCTGCGCGACGCCGACGCCGGTGAGATCGGGCAGCTGGATGCTGCCGCGATCGAGCTTGAGCTGGCCGCGGAAGGCGCCGTCGGTGCGACTGCCCGCCACCTCGAAATCGGCGTCGAAGCGGGCGCTGGCCGAGCCGTAGGCGGCCTCGAAGCGGCGCGCCTTGGCCGACAGCGACAGCTCGGTCGGCCACAAGCCGTCGAGCTGCGCCTTGCCGGTCGCCTCGAGCGTGCCGTCGCCGCTCCGCAGCGACAGCCGATTGAGCGTGGCGCGAGTGCCGTCGACGCGCATGACCAGCGCGGCTTCGTAGCGGCGCGGATCGTGGCGGAAGTTGAACGTGCCGCGCTCGAGGGTGGCCCAGCCGCTCGGCTCCGGGTGCGCGCGAGTGCCGCCGACCTCGACCCGCGCATCGAGGATGCCATGCACGTCGCCAATCTCCTCCCAGAGCGCGCCGAGGAAGCCGACGTCGAGCGCGCGCGTCTCGATGCTCATGCTCATCGGGCGATTCCAGTCGCGCGAGAGCTCGCCGGCCACGTGGGCGCGGCCGCCCTCGACCTGGTCGCCGTCGACGGTGAAGCGCCAGCGCCGATCGGCCAGGCGCGCCTCGCCGTCGATGCGGGCGAAGCGCGCGTGCGACAGGCCGACGTCACGGCCATGCGCGGTCACGAAGAGGTCGGGCACGGCCCAGGTGCCGCGGATCTGCGCGCCCGCGCGCATCGTCCCGTCGATGGCGTGCAGCCGCGGCTGTAGGTTGCGCAGGCGCGTCAGGTCGTACTTCGGAACGTCGATGTCGATGGCCAGCGTGCCGTTCTGCCAACCGTCGCCGTCGAACAGCCGCCGGCCGTCGAGCTGCGCCTGGCCGCTGAAGGTCAACAGTGGCGCGCCGCGCAGGCCGGCCGAGCCCGAGAGCTTGATGCGGCCCGCTTCCCAGGCGACCGAGCCGTCGACGTCGACCGCCTCGATGACACCGGGCTTGCCGAGGTTGAGGGCGTGCACGTCGGCGTGCAGCGACGGGCGGTGCAGCGTCCCGGCGAAGCGCACCGCCCCGTCGACCCGACCGCGCGTCAGCGGCGTGTCGAAGCCGAGGAGCTGCAGCGGCACCTTGCGCAGATCGACGTCGCGCACCTCGGCCGACGCGGTCAGCGGCGCGTCGTGCACCAGCGCGTGAAGGGCGTCGCGCGGCGCGTGCACGAGGCGCACGAAGTCGACGGGAGCGCGCAGCTCCATGGTGACGGTGCCGGAGTTGCGTGGCGGATGCAGCCTGAGGAGACTGCCGATGAGCGACTGCGCCTCGAACGAGGTGACGCTGTTGAGCACCAGCTCCTGCCCGTCGTAGGCCATGTTGACGACGGTGTTGTTGTCCTTGAGATTGTCGAGCCCCCACGACGGCATGTGCAGCTCGCCACGGAAATTCGGGTTACGCGTCGTGCCGGTGGCGGTGAGGCGCAGCGAGAAGAAGCCCCTCAGATCGGCGAGCGCCGGCGGCAACAGCTGGCGGATCTTGAAGAACGGCACCGGCCGCGCCTCGAGCGCCAGCTGGATCGGCTGCTCGCGTCCGTCGAGCTTGGTGGGCAGGTCGAAGGTGGCGCCGATGCCGAGGCTCATGCCGGCCTGCCGCATGGAGGCCTGACCGCGAACGCGATTGGCTTCCCAGTGCGCGCTGATCTTGTAGTTCACGTTCTCGGGCAGGCCGCCTTCGTCGATCTCCGAGCCGCGGCCCGAGAGCGCCACGTCGACCACGGGCGCGACGCGGGTGCCGGCGAGGTGCGCGCGAATATCGAAGTCGGTCTTGGGCGGCTCCTGATGGCCCGGTGCCAGGAGCGCGAACAGATCGCGCAGATCGAGGTGGCGGGTCGAGAGCGTGAGGTCGAACGCCGGGTCGCGGCTCGACGACGAGAGCGGCGCCGCGCCGGAGAGCGCGATCTCGGCGCGACCCGAGCCGAGGCGGCAGCTCGACAGCGACAGCCGCTCGGCGACGTCGATGACGCACGGATCGCGCAGCTCCCAGCGGTGGCCATGCACCGACAGCTGCACGCGGTCGAGCGTGGAGGCGATAGCCACGAAGCGCCCGTCGTCCTGGCGCGGCGTGCCGTGCACGTCGACGACGATGCGGGTGTCGCCGTGGCCGCGCGCGTCGGCATGCAGGATGGCGTGCCGTGAATCGGCGTACGCGCTCAGGTGCACGGCGTTGAAGCCGAGGCCGTACCAGGCGACGGTCTGGGCGGCGCGCGCGTCGAGCTGCGCGTCGACGAGCGGCGCGGTCGGCGTGCCGGCGACGTGGACGCGGCCGCTCCAGCGCGCGGACGGCAACAGCCCGGGATGACCGGTAGCGCGGCTGAGCTCCTCGAGATCCCCGTCGCGCAGCGCCACGGTGACGTCGATGCCGCCACGCTCGAAGCGGCCGTCGATACCCAATTCACCGAGGCCCGAGCGGGCGCGCAGCCCGCGCAGGGTCACGCGACCGTCGTGCGCCACGAGGTGGGCCGGCTCGGCCAGCCGCCACGACTGCGCCGGCAGATCGAGGTCGGCATCGCGCACGACCAGGTCGGCGTCGACGAGGCGCAGCCCGTCGGTGTGCCAGGTTCCGTCGACATCGACCCGCAGCCGCGTCGCGCCGCGCGCACCGGAATGCTCGCCGCTCAGGACGGCGGTGAAGCGATCGCGCGAGGCGCGGGCGTGCGCGACGAGCTTGCCGAGCGTCATGGTGCCGAGCTTGAGCTGACTCCCCTCGACGCGCGCGTCGCCGACGAGATCGACGCTGCGGAGAGTCACGGTCAAGCGCTCGATGGCGACGTGCGGCCCATGTACCCGATCGGCCTCGACGCGTGCGTCGATGCGCAGGTGCTCGCCGAGATCGAGGTTGGCGCGGGCGTGCGCCGCGCCCGAGAGGCGGATGGCGCTGGCACGCGTGAGGCGCGCGAGGTCGGCGACGTCGAGCCGCGCGTCGACGGTCAGCCGCTCGTGGCCGAAGTGGACCCGCGTATCGATGCGCGCACCGGCCACGCGCGCCACGATGTGCGGCCTGGGCCCCGAGCCGGTGACGTGAATGGCGGCCGGCTCGGGCAGCACGTAGCGCCGGCCGCCGTAAGAGACCTCGGTCGAATCGAGCCGCACGTCGATGGCATCGTCGCCGACGTGGGCGTGCAACCCGGCGCGCCCCCTCGCACCGTCGGGCATCGCCGCCGCCAGCTCGACGGCGAAGCGCTTGGTCTCGAGGTCGCCCCGCACCACGACGTTGGCCTCGCGCACGGCCACCGAGAGCGGCTGCGCGCGCCGCGCGATGCCGACGCCGTCGATCTCGACGTCTCGAGTCGCGAGCCGCAGCGTCAGCGGCCTCGTCGGACCGAGCTGCGCGTGCGCTTCGAGCATGCGCGCCTTGGTCTTGAGGCGCCCGTGCCGCATCCACAGCCCGCCTGCGCGCACGGTGGCGTCGACGCGGGGGCCGGCCGCGTCGCGACCGAGCGTGGCCGTGACGGCGACGCGCCCGTCGAGCTCATCGACGCCGTCGACGCGGACGCCCATGTCGCCGATGCGCGCCAGCGAGTCGAGCGACGCGCGCAGCTCGCCGTCGCCATGACCGCGGAAGTCGCTGTGCCCCTGGCCCTCGACGCGCACACCGTCGGCCAAGGCCAGCAGGCGCTCGAGGACCATCGCCCCTTCGTTGCGCACGCCCGCGCCGGCCAGCGCCAGGTCGATCTGACCGCGCGGCATGTTGCGCCAATCGAGGCCCGGGTCGAGCCCCGACGCGACCACGCTCGCCCGCCAGCGGATGCCGGGAAACATGCGGCCCATCTGACCGACGACGCTGACGCTGCCCGCCGGCCCGCTGAGGAGCGCCTGCGCGTGCAGGTCGGAGAGCGGCCCGCCGCCTTCGGCGTGGAGCTGCCAGCGGCCGCGCGGATGCAGCGCCGCGTTGAGATGCGCGATCTCGTCGCCTTCCGTGATCACCGTGACGGCGACGTCTTCGAAGGTCAGCTCCGCCTTGCCGACCGGCGTGCCGTGCGGCGTCACCTTGAGGCCCCCGCGCAGCTCGACGTGCGCATGCAGCGGATCGTGCGCTTCCGACACGAGCCGATCGACGCGGAAGTGCATGTCGGCGCCCTTGAACGTCGCCGCCCCCTGGATGTCGAAGGTGCCGCGCGGCCATTCGCCGGTGTGGGTCTCGTGCCCGAGCGGCGGGTGATAGGCGCCATCGACCTGCACCGTGAAATGGTCGATCTCGACGAGCGGTGGCTCCTTCTTCGGCTTCTTCGCCTGCGCCTCCGCGTCCTTCTTCTTTTGCTCCTCCGACCGCGGCTTGCCCATCGCCGCCAGGTTGAAGCGGTTGTCGCGCAGGTGTCGCAGGGTCAGGCGCCCGCCCTCGACGCGCAGGTCGCGCAGGTGGACCCGCTTGTGCCACAGCGCCCGCCAATCGATCCAGACCTCGACGCGGCGGGCATAGATCGCCTCGAGCCCCTCGGCGTCGTCGAGCCGCGCATCGATGAGCACGAGGTGATCGAGGACGTCACCGTCGATGCCGTGCACCGAGAGATGAGCGGCCATCTTGGCGTTCACCAGCGGCAAGGCGACGCGCAAGATGGCGCGACGCCCCGGGCCGGTGCGCAGCGCCAGGAGCAGCGCCAGCGCCAGCATGACGACCACCGCCGTCGCCCACAGCGCGATTCGCGCCACCGACTTGCCGATGCGCCCGAGGCGCGCGAGCGCGGGGCGACGCATCAGAACGGCTCCCCGATCGACAGGTGGAACGCGACCGGCTGATGCGGATCCGGGTTTTGCCGGCCGTCGGGCTGCATGTCGCTCAGGCGGTTGACCCGCACGCCGATGTCGGCGCGGATCGTCCCGACCACGGTCTTGAAGCGCAGCCCGGCGCCGGTCGCCACGTGCAGCTGGCCGAGGTCGATGTGGTCGTGCGGCATCCCGCCCGGCGCCGCGACGTCGCCGGCGTCGAGAAAGGCGGCGACCTCGAGCCAGGTGCCGTAGAAGCGGACCGCGCGCACGCGCAGCTCGAGCTGCGTCAGGAACATCTCGTCGCCGCCGATGGGGAGCGACGGATTTCCCGCGATCCCCGACGGGATCTGCACCGACAAGCGGCTGAAGTTGAAGCCGCGATGCGACTCCGGCCCGCCGAGATAGAAGCGGCGCGTCGTCGGCGAGCCGTAGGTCCCTTGCGAGAACAGGTGGCCGAACTCCGTGCGCGCAGCGACGGTGATCCGCCTCCAGATCGAGTAGTAGCCGCGCACCTCCGCCGTCACCTTCTCGTAGGTGAAGTTGCCGCCCGACCAGACGCCGCCCTCCTCGGCGCGTAGGCCGAACCAGCCGCCGCGCCGCGCGTCGAGCGGCTGATCGCGCAGGTCGAGCACCAGCGACTCGTCGATCCAACCGAGCCGATAGGGATCGATGAAGCCATAGTCGCGCGCCGATTTGGCGGGGTCCTCGAGCAGCGCCGGATCGACGTTGAAGAACTGGAGGAACTGGAAGTCGTAGGCGGCGCCGAGCTGCAGCCGGTCGTGGAAGAAGTTGCGCGTGTAGCCGATCTGCGCGCGCGGCCCGTAGTACTGAAAGGCGTACTCGACCCCGAGATCGTAGCCGGCCACGGCGCGCACCTCGTCGGGCGGCAGACCGACATCGAGCTGCGTGAGCTCGACCTCCACCGTCGCTGCGGGACCCGACTTCTGCGGCTGCCAGAGGGCCGGAATGAACACCCACGCCGGCTCGGCGCGCACGCGCAAGCGGCGCAGGCCGCCGAGGAAGTTGTGGCGCGTGTATTCAGCGCGCGCGCGCAAATCGGAGCGCGACAGCTCGAGGCTGAGCCCGGCGCCGATGCGCCACTCGTTGAAGGCGCCCTCGGTGACGCCGATGAGCACGTCCGCCTGCTCGGGATGCACGAGGTTGTGCTTGTAGTCGATGCGCACCGTCGACAGAAAGCCGAGGTTGTAGAGCTTGGCGCGCGCGGTCTCGATGGTGTCGGTCGTGAGCGGCTGCCCCGGGCGCAAGAGCGAGTGGCCCACGAGCAGCCGCCGGTCCACCTCGAAGGCGCCGGCCACGTCGACGTTGCGGATGGTGGCGCGCGCGCCGGCGTCGACCTTGAGCTTGACGTCGGCGAGGTGGCGGTCGCGGTTGACGACGATGTCGCCTTCGACCTCGGCCCAGGCGTAGCCGAGCGTCTTCAGGCGCTGGCGCATCTCGCCCTTCTCGTCGAGATAGCGGTCGTGATCGAAGATCTGCCCCTTGCGCAGATCGAGGTTCTTGATGATGCCGCGCGCGTCGTCGCCGATCTGATCGAGCCCGGCGACCTTGAGGCTCTCGATGCGCGTGACGGCGCCCTCGTCGACGAAGATCTCGACGTTGACGGCGTTGGGCTTGTCGGCGGGATTGACGTCGGTCGAGCGCACCCGCGCATCGAAGAAGCCGTGCGCCCGGTAGTACTGTTCGATGCGGCCCGCGTCGAGCCGCAGCGCGAAGGCGTCGAAGGGTCGCCGGTGCATGAGCGTCAGCCGCCCCGACGCCTCGGTGACGAGGTGGCTGCGCAAATCCGCCTCGTTCACATGCTGTACGCCGTGCAGGACGAGGTGCCGCACCCAGGGGCGCGAAACGTCGTCACGATGCGCGCAGGCGCTGGCAAGGGCGGCGATGAACACGAGACCGACACCTCGCAGCGGCATGGGCTTGGGGAGGCGCGAGCCTTCCTTCTCTCTCTCTTCTTCTATCCAAATGGAGTCGTAAGCACCCGATACCGGGCGTTCAACTGCGCAAAATCAGCTGTCCACAGGGCTGGAACAGTGACGTTCGCGCCTATATTCACGGACGTGCCACGCCACCCGATCTCCACCTACCGCTTGCAGATTACGCCGAGCTTCTCGTTCACCGACGCCGCGCAGCTGGTGCCGTACCTCAAGGAGCTCGGGGTCACCGACGTCTACATCTCGCCGCCATTCTCCGCCGCGCCCGGATCGACGCACGGCTACGACGTCGTCGACCATAACGTGGTGCGCGACGAGCTGGGCGGGCCCGAAGGCTACGACACGCTGTGTCGCGCCGCCGCCGAGGCCGGTCTCGGGCAGCTGCTCGACTTCGTGCCCAACCACATGGGCATCGGGCCGACCAATCCGTGGTGGAACGAGGTGCTCGAGAACGGCCCGTCGAGCGTCTACGCGCCCTACTTCGACGTCGAGTGGCATCCGATCAAGCGGGAGCTGGCGAACCGCGTCCTGGTGCCGGTGCTCGGCGACCAGTACGGCGACGTCCTCGAGCGGGGCGAGCTCAAGCTGACGCGCGAAGGCGGCGCCTTCTTCGTCAAGTACTGGGACCACTGCTTTCCCATCGCGCCTCGTCAGGTGCCGCTGCTGATCGGCCACCGCCTCGACAGCCTGCGCGCGGAGCTCGGCGCGGCCGACGTCAACCTGCAGGAGCTCGAGAGCATCATCACGGCCCTCGAGAAGCTGGCGCCGCGCGACGAGGTCTCGCCCGAAGCGGTGGCCGAGCGAGCCCGCGAAAAGGAGGTCGCCAAGCGGCGGCTCCATTCGCTCTTCGAGTCCTGCCCGCGCATCGCCGCCTTCGTTGACGAGAACGTGGCCATCTACAACGGCACGCCCGGAGACGCGCGCAGCTACGACCTCCTCGACCAGCTGCTCGACGCGCAGGCCTATCGCCTCGCCCACTGGCGCGTCGCCGGCGAGGAGATCAACTACCGCCGCTTCTTCGACATCAACTCGCTGGCCGCCATCCGCATGGAGGACGAGCGGGTCTTCGACGACACGCACCGTCTCGTCTTCCAGCTCATCCGCGACGGCAAGGTCACGGGCCTCCGCATCGACCATCCCGATGGGCTCTACGCGCCGTCCGCCTACTTTCGCCGCCTGCAGGAGGAGCTCGACGGCATCTACGTCGTCGTGGAGAAGATCCTCGAGGGGCACGAGAAGATGCCGGCCTCGTGGCAGGTCGACGGCACCACCGGCTACGAGTTCTTGAACGCGGTCAACGGCCTCTTCGTCGACGGGCGCAACGCCACCGCCTTTTCCGAGATCTACCAGCGCTTCAGCGGGCTGACCGAGCGCTGGCAGGATCTCGTCGTCGATCGCAAGCGGCGCCTCATGCGCTCGTCGATGGCGTCCGAGATCAGCATGCTGAGCCACCGGCTCAACCGCCTCTCCGAGTCGAACCGCCGCACGCGCGACTTCACGCTCTCGGCGCTCACCTCGGCGCTCTCCGACTTCGTGGCGCGCATGCCGATCTACCGCACCTACGTCGAGGGCAAGGACGCGGCGTCGATCGAGCAGCGCGACCGCCAGTACATCGAGTCGACGATCCGCGCCGCCAAGCGCTCCTCGCGCGAGCTCAACCGCTCGCTGTACGACTTCCTGCGATCGATCCTGCTCCTCGAGAACCCGACCGAAGAGTCGCTCGAGTTCGTGCGCAAGCTGCAGCAGGTGACCGGACCGGTCACCGCCAAGGCGATCGAAGACACCGCGTTCTACGTCTACAACCGGCTCGTCGCGCTCAACGAGGTCGGCGGCGATCCGCAGAAGTTCGGCGTCCCCGTCGAGGAGTTTCATCAGCACAACCTCGAGCGGCTGCGCGACTGGCCGGGCTCCCTCAACACCACCGCCACGCACGACACCAAGCGCGGCGAGGACGTGCGCCTCCGCATCGACGCGCTCTCCGAGATCCCGGTCGAGTGGGAGCAGCATCTTCTGCGTTGGGGGCAGCTGGCGGTGTCGTTCAAGAGCGATCTCGACGGCGAGCCGGCGCCCGACGCGAACGACGAGCTGCTCCTGTATCAGACGTTGATCGGCACCTTTCCCGACGACGGCCGCATCGACGACGACTATCGCGCGCGCATCGGCCAGTACCTCGACAAGGCGCTCAAGGAGGCCAAGGTCCACTCGAGCTGGACCAACCCCGACGAGGCGTACGAGAAGGCGACGCGCGACTTCGCCGACGCGCTCTTGTCGTCGGCGCCGTTCCTCGCCGACTTCGTGCCGTTCGCGCAGCGCATCGCGGCCGCGGCGCGCATCTCGTCGCTGTCTCAGGTGGCGCTGAAGGTCGCGGCGCCGGGCGTGCCCGACGTCTATCAAGGCTGCGAGCTGTGGGACCTGTCGCTGGTCGATCCCGACAATCGCCGCCCCGTCGACTACGCCTGGCGCGCCAAGCTGCTCGAGTCGCTGACGCGGCGGCTCGCCGAGGGCCCGGAAGCGCGGCTGGCCCTGGCGCGCGAGCTCTCGGAGCCGAATGCGCTCGTCGACGGTCGCGCCAAGCTCCTCCTCGTGCGCGAGGCGCTGCGTTTCCGTCGCGATCACGGCCCGCTCTTTTTGCAGGGCGAGTACGTTCCGCTCGCCGTCGAGGGTCCCGACGCCGCGCACGTGATCGCCTTCGCGCGCCAGCACGACGAGGAGCGCGTCGTCTGCATCGTGCCCCGCCTGACGCTGCAGCTGTCCAACCGCGGCCGCGGCCGCGGGCTCGCCGGCGTCACCGCGCGCGTGCGCCTGCCCGACGGCTGCCGTCAGACGCTCGTCGACGTGGTGACGGGGCGCCGTCACGATGCGGTCGACGGCGCGCTCGAGGTGTCGGCTGTGTGGGGGGACTTCCCGGTAGGGTTGCTCATTTGTACTGAAAAGGCGTGAGCGCGGCGTCGATGCCGACGAGTCGCGCCCAGGATCACGCGATGCGAGACGTGGTGATCCTCGGCGGCGGTGTCGCCGGGCTGGCCGCGGCGGGACGCCTGCGCGCGCGCGGCCTCGACGTGCTGCTGGTCGAAGCGCGCATGCGGCTCGGCGGGCGCGTACATACGCAGCGCAGCGCCGGCTGGCCGGCGCCCGTCGAGGAGGGCGCGGAGTTCGTGCACGGCCGCGACCCGACGCTGCTGAGGCTCTTGCGGCGGGCGAAGCTGCACGCCGACGCCATCGCCGATCGCCACTGGCTCAAGCGCGGCCAGGCGCTGCGCGACGGCGACCCGATCTGGAATCGCGCGCTGCCGCTCATGGAGGACGACGCCGCGCGCGACCGCTCGATGTCGGCGCGCATCGCCGCGGCGCGCAACTGCGACGAGCCGACGCGCGACTTTGCGCTGGCGTACGTCGAGGGCTTCCACGCCGCGCCAGCCGGTCGCGCCAGCGCGCAGGCGCTCACGCAGCAGCAGCACGCCGCCGACGAGGTGCACGGCGACGAGATCCGCCGCGTGCGCGAAGGCTACGACGCGCTCGTGCCGCAGCTGGCACGAGATGTCGACCTGCGCGTGGGCGCCGTCGTCGAGCGGGTCGCCTGGCGCAAGGGCACGGTCACGCTGACGCTGCGCTCTTCGCTCGGGCGGGCGCTGCCGCCGGTGCGGGCGCGACGCGCCATCGTCACGCTCCCGCTCGGCGTGCTGCAGGCGCGGCCGGGCGCCGCCGCCGTCAGCTGGTCGCCAGCATTGCCTGCGGAAAAGCGACGGGCCATCCAAGCGCTCGGCATGGGCGACGTCGTCAAGGTCGCGCTGTGGCTACGCACGCCGGTGTGGCGCGCCCACGAGCGGCGGCTCGGCGAGCTGGCGTTCCTGCACGAACGGCGCGCCGCGATCCCGACCTGGTGGCGACCGCTGCCCTTCGAGGGCCCGATGCTGATGGGCTGGGCCGGCGGGCCGGCCGCCAAGGCGCTGGCGGGAAAGCCGCCGCTGGCCGTCGCGCGGATCGCGGTCGCGTCGCTGGCGGCGACGTTGAAGCTGCCGCCGTCGAAGCTCGAGTCGTCGGTGCAGGCGTGGCACGTCGTCGATTGGTCGGCCGACCCGTTCGCCGCCGGCGCCTACAGCTGGGTCCCCGTCGGCGCCACCGGCGCGCAGGCGGCGCTCGCCGCCCCGGTCGCCGATACGCTCTACTTCGCGGGTGAAGCCTCCGACTTCGCAGGCGCGAGCGGCACCGTTCACGGCGCCATCGCCACCGGTCTGCGCGCCGCCGACGAGCTGCTCGCCGCGGACCGCCGACTCCGACGGTAGACGCTCCCTAGTTGCCGGTGACGGTGCCGGTCATGCCCATGTTGAAGTGGGCGCTGCAGAAGTAGCTCTTCGCCCCGGCCGCGGGCACCGTGTATTCGAACGTGTCGCCGGCTTTGCTCAGCGCCGCATCCACCTGGCAGGTGCCGGCGTTGACCACCGCGCCCGCCGGCCCGCAGAAGACGCCGTCGGCGACGCCGCCGGTGCCGCTGACGACGGTGTGCCCCTTGGACGCGAGCGTCCAGCGCACGGTGTCGCCGGTCTTGACCGTGAGCGACGACGGCAGGAAGGTCATGTTGCCGCTGTTGCCGACGACGACGAGGTGGCGCACGTCGAATGGCGCCGAGTCCCTGGTCACGCCGCTGCCGTTGACCGAGCCACCGACGGTGAGCACCATGCCCACGCCGCCTTTGTCGAGCGACAGCGTGTAGCTCGCCACTCCCGCGGCCGTCGTCTTACTGCCGCCGCCGGTCAAGGTGGCGCCATTCGGCGCCGGCGCCTTCAAGCTCACCACCAGCGTCGTCGCAGGAGCCGACGGCACCGCGTTGCCGAACGTGTCGGTGACCGCCACCTGCACGGGGAAGCTGCACGCCACGCTCGTCGACGGCACGCACGAGGTCACGCCGATCGCCGGCGGCGTCGTGAAGCCGAGCGTCGCGGCCGGCCCAGGCGCGACGGTGAAGGTGGCGCTGACGTCACCCGCGAAGCCCGGCCCCGTCGCTGCCAGCGCGAAGGTGCCCGCCTTGGTGACGTTGAGGTTGCTGAAGCTGGCCACCCCCGCGGCCGCGTTGACCTTGGTCGTCCCGCCGAGCGCGCCCGACCCGGACGCCAGCGACACCATCACCGGCGTCGTCGCATTGAGGATGCGATTTCCCTGCGCGTCCTGCACCTCGACGATCACGTTGGGCATCGTGCCGCCCGCCGTCGTCGACGCCGGTTGCATCTTGAACACCAGCCGCGCCGCCGAGCCCGCCACGACGTCGAACGGCGCCGACTCGATCATCCCGAGCGACGGCGTCGACGCGCGCAGCTTCACGGCGGTCCTGGCCGCCGGCAGCACCAGGTTGGCGAACGTCGCCACGCCCGAGGCCGCGGTCTGCGTCGCCGTCCCGGTGAACGGCGTGTCCGACGCCAGCGTGATGGTCGCTTCGTCGGTAGACTGATTGTCGAGCTTGTCGACGATGCCGACGCGCACCGGCGGGCTCAACACCACGCCCGCCATCGTCGTCGACGGCTGGACGACGAAGCGCAGATGGTCGCCGGGACCGGCTACGAAGCCGGCGGTCAGATGGGTCGGCACTTCGCCTTCGGGCAGGGTCACCGTCAGCGTCTTGGTCTCGGCCAGCGTCGTCGCCACTCGCACGTAGGCGATGCCCTGGGCGTCGGTACCGGTCGATTGCTTGATGAGGTTCTGCTGGCCCGAGAGCTCGACGTGCGGCAGCGCGCCGGCGAGCGGCTTGCCGCCCTGGTCGAACACGGTCACCGTGACGATGATCTCGTCGACGCCGTCGGCGACCGCGGTGTCGCGATTGAGCGTCGCGCGCGACGACTGCGGGTTGGCCTTCGGCGCCGAGCCGCACGACACCGCGGAGAGCGCCAACAGCGCCAGAGCCAGCAAAGTGCCCAACCGCATCAATTCCTCCAAACGTCTATTATCATGCGCGCCATGCTCGCGGTTGCCTTCGAAGGCTGTGCCTGCCGCGCCGCGTTCCACGCCGGCGTCGCCGCCGCGCTGTCCGAGCGCGCGCTGCCGGTGGCGCTCACCGCCGGCGCCTCGTCGGGCTCGCTGATCGCGGTCGCGCTCGCCGCCGGCCGCGCCGCCGAGCTGCCGTCGGTGTGGCGCGCGCTCGGCGGCCGCTCGATCGTGTCGTGGCGCCGCTTTGTGCACAACCGCTCGCCCTTCGACATGAGCCACCTCGTCCGCTCCACCTTGGAAGCGACACTCGGTGGCGCGACGGCCGACTTGCGCGCCTTGCCCATCGAGGGGCTGGTCACCGCGACGCGACTGCGCAATCTGAGACCCGTCGTGTTCTCGACGCGCGAGGAGCCCGACATGGTCGCGCCGATGCTGGCGTCCTGCTTCTTTCCGCTCCTCTACGGCCGCGTGGTGCGCGTGCGCGGCCAGCTCCTCGTCGACGGTGGCCTCGTCGACAACCTCCCGCTCGAGGCGCTGGTGGCTCGCGGCGCGCGCGAGATCATCGCCGTCACCACGCGCAGCGACGGCACCGCCGCCAAGACCCCGTGGCGAAGGGGCTGGCGGCCCGCCGCCGACGGCGCGCGCGTGCACCTCATCCACCCGCGCACCCCGCTCGCCATCGGCAGCTGGGACTTCGCCCCCGATCGCATCGCCCGCGCCATCGACGACGGCTACGACGCCGCCCGCCGCTTCCTCGGTTAGCTCCAATGCCCGTCAGTTACGCGAAAAGACGGCTGGGGTCGCGGAGGTAGCAAGGCGCGCTGCCGGCGTCGGAATCCGTCGCAGTCGCCGCTGCGCGGCGTGCTCCTCCAGCGGACCCGCTGATGTCGCGCTGCGCGCGACGCGGGT
>JAQBQH010000067.1 GCA_028287105.1 Myxococcales bacterium | reverse complement strand
CCGTTGACGCTGATCCACCTGGCGGTGTCGGATTTGAAGGTGCGCTTTCGGCCGCACCTCGATACGCGGTCGGCGCAGGAGCTCGATGGCATCGAGATGTCGACGCGCAAGCTGCTCAGGCTCGTCGACGATCTGTTGCTCGTCGCCGCCGGTCACGAGGGCAAGCTGCAGCTGCGCGTGGCGGCCGTCGATCTGGCGCGCATGCTGGAGCTGTGCGTCGCCACGTGGCGGCCGTCGGCGGAGCAGAAGGGGCTGTCGATCAGCTTCAACGGTCCGCCGCGCTGCGTGCGCACCGTCGACGAAGAGAAGATGGAGCGCGTCGTCACCAACTTGATCTCCAACGCGCTCAAGTTCACGCCGTCGGGCGGCTCGATTCAGGTCGACCTGACCGAGAACGTCGACGGCGTGGCCATCGCCGTGCGCGACACCGGCATCGGCATCGACGACGATTTGCGGAAGCGGCTGTTCGGCCGCTTCGAGCAGGGGCGGCCCGCGGTCCACGCCGGCTCGCGCGGCAGCGGCATCGGGCTCTCGATCGTCAAGGAGCTGACCGAGGCGCACGGCGGCGAAGTCTCCGTCGAGAGCCCGCGCGGCGGCGGCTCGGTGTTTCGCATCAGCCTGCCGACCGGCGCGCAGCCGCGCGCGCACATCACCACCGACTCGGAGTCGGTGTCGAGCGCGCCGCTGCGCCTCTTGCCCGCCGACTTCGACGGCTCGCGCGTCGCGACGCAGCTGCCGCGCATCCTCGAAGCCGAAGGCCCGGCGCGCGCCACCATCCTCGTCGCCGAGGACGATCCGATGCTGGCCGAGGCCATCGGCGCGCTGTTGCAAAAGGAGTATCGCGTCATCCTCGCGGGCGACGGATTGACGGCGCTGCGGATGGCGCAGCAGCACATGCCCGACATCCTCGTCAGCGACGTCGGCATGCCCGGCATGGACGGCCTCGAGCTGACGCGGCGCTTTCGCGAGCTTCCCGGCAATCGCCTGGCCGCCGTCGTGCTGTTGACCGCGTTCGCCAATCTCTCCGATCGCTTGCAGGGCTTCGGCGCGGGCGCCATCGACTACGTAATCAAGCCGTTCGAGCCGGCCGAGCTCTTGGCGCGCATCTATTCGCAGCTGGAGCTGCGCTCGCTGGCGCTGCGGCTGCATCAGACCGAGAAGCTGGCGGCGCTCGGGACTCTGTCGGCGGGGCTCGCGCACGAGATGCGCAACCCGGCCAACGCCATCGTCAACGCCATCGAGCCGCTCGCCGAGCTGATGCCGCCCGAGCTGCGCGCCGAGGAGCATCCGGTCGCGCAGCTGATCGGCGTCCTGCGCGAGTGCGCGACGCACATCGCGATGCTCTCGCGCCAGCTCCTCGGCTTCAAGCGGCCGGGAGAGCTCGAGTACCAGGCCAGCTCCGTCGCCGACGTGGTCTCGCGCGCACACGCGCTGACCTCGCCGCTGTTCAAGTCGATCGAGCTGCGCGAGCAGCTCGACTACAAGGGGCCGCTCGACTGCGCGGCGCCGCTGCTCACGCAAGTGCTGTCGAACCTGCTCGAGAACGGCGCGCACGCGGCCGGCAACGGCGGTTGGGTCAGGCTGCACTCGCGCCTCGAAGAAGATCGCGTCGTGGTCGAGGTCGGCGACAGCGGCAAGGGTGTGCCGGTGGAGCTGCGCGAGCGCATCTTCGAGCCATTCTTCACCACGAAACCGCCGGGTAGCGGCACCGGCCTTGGCCTGACCATGGCGCGCCAGATCGTCGAGCGTCATGGCGGCACCCTCGAAGTGCGCGACGCACCCGCGGGAACGCTCTTTCACATCGAAGTGCCGGTGCGCGCGCTACAGGGTCGGGCGCAGCGTCAGCGGGGAGGCGGGCGGTGAATACCAAAGAGCACCTGATTGTCTACGTCGACGACGAGCGGCCAAATCGCATCGTGTTCGAGCAGTCGTTTGGAAATCGATTCAACGTGCGCGCGCTGCCGTCGGCAGCGGCGGCGCTCGAGCTCTTGCGCAACGAGACGGCGGCGGCGCTGATCACCGATCAGCGCATGCCGGACATGTCGGGTCACGAGCTGCTGGTCAAGGTGAAGCAGCTCTATCCCGAGATGATTCGCGTCGTCATCACCGCCTACAGCGATCTCGATCCCATCCTGGCGGCGGTGAACGAAGGGCTGGTCGCGCGCTACATCATCAAGCCGTGGGACCGCGCCGAGGTCGAGCAGATCCTGTTGTGGTCGCTCGAAGCGTTCTCGCTGGGGCGGCAGAAGTCGGCGTTGCAGCTGCGGCTTATGCAGACCGAGCGTCTGGTCACGCTCGGGTCGATGGCGGCGGCGGTGTTGCACGACCTCCATCAGCCGCTCACCAATCTGACCGTCAACGTCGAGCGGCTGGGCGAGGTCGGCAAAAGCCTCGAGAAGGTCCAGCAGCTCATGGACGCGGCGGGCGCGGCGCTGACGAAGAAGGATCGCACGACGCTGCAGGAGCTCGTGACCGAGCTGCCGGAGCTGGCGCGCGATCTCTTGACGAGCTGCACGGTGATGACCAACATGACCGTCGGCTTGAAGCAATTTCTCAAGGCGGAGCCGACGGCCGAGCCGAGCGGCGTCGATCCGGTACCGATCATCCAGTACGCGATCGGCGTATGCCGCGAGACCGCGGTGCGCGCGCGCGGGCGCATCAGCTACGAGGGGCCGCCGGCAATGGCCAAGCTGCACATCGGCTCGACCGAGCTGACGCAGGTGCTGATCAACGTCGTCGCCAACGGAGCGCAGGCGCTGCTCGCGCGTAACAAGTCGGGTGGGCGCGTCGTCGTCACCGCCGTCGAAGCCGAGGGCGGAGTGCTCATCACCATCGACGACAATGGGCCGGGCATGTCGGCCGAGGTGCTGCGCAAGGTGGGTACGCCGTTCTTCTCGACGCGGCCGGAGGGCACCGGCCTCGGCGTCGCGCAGTGCCGGCGCCTCGTCGAAGGGGCGGGCGGCACGTTCGTCATCAACAGCGTCGAGGGTCAAGGCACGCAGGTGACCTTCACGATTCCCAAGGTCGCGAGCCCCAGGGGCTGAGCATGGGAACTCTGCGACGGCGGCTGCGCACGATTCTGGTCGTCGACGACGATCCGCTGCTGTTGTCGGCGTTGGAGCGCGATCTGCGCGCGCGCGGGCTCGACGTCCATCGCGCGGCGGCGGCGGCGGAGGCGCTCGAGGTGGCGCGGCGGGTCAAGCCCGACTGCGCGCTCGTCGATCTGTGCATCGGGCAGGATTCGGGCATCGATCTCCTGCACGAGCTGAAGGCCGAGGCGCCCGAGATGTTGGTCCTGCTCTTGACGGGCCAGGGCGCGGTGCAGAACGCCGTCGATGCTTTTCACGGCGGCGCCGCCGATTTTCTGCAGAAGCCGATCGGCGGCAAGGCGCTGGAGGAGGCGATCGAGCGGGCGCTGGCGCGCGGTCATGGCGCTCCGGCACCGACGCTGGCCGAGGCCGAGTTCGATCACATCACGCGGGTGCTCGAAGAGTGCGACGGCAACATCTCGGAGGCCGCGCGGCGGCTCGGGATCCATCGGCGCTCGCTGCAACGTAAGCTGCAGAAGATCCCGCCGCACGGAAGCGACTAGCGGTCAACGCGCGAAGAGGAGGTCGAGCGCCGATTGCGGCGTGCGCTCCTGCTCGAGCGTGTCGAGGAGATGCTCGAGCGCCGTCGCCGCCGAGCTGACCTCGCGGCGATACGAGCGCAGGCTCGACAGGGATCCCATCGCGGTCGCGCCCGCGGCGGCGATCCACTCGAGACCGACCGGCGCGCCCGTGGCCCACAGCGCCACCGCAGCCCCGATGCCGGCGACCGTGCCCAGCCCGGCGCCGATCACCACCTTGCGCTGCAGCGCTCCGGCATCGACGACGAAGCGCACCGTCGATTGACCGGGCGCGCTCTCGACCACGGTCGCCTCCAGCTCGTGCGCCTGACCGAGCCGCACCTGCCCGTCGAGCGCGCGCCTGAGCGCGGCCACCCAGCCGGGTGAAGGCTCCCACAAGCTGCGCGCCCCGAAGTCGCGCTTCTTCCGCAGCGACTGCGCACGCAGGGCGCGGTCGATCCGCCGCTGAACCGCTGTTGGCTCGCCGCGCACCGTGCGCTCGACGACGATGGCGCGCTGGCCCAGCACCCGCTCGAGCGCACCCGGGGGACGCGCCACCTGCAGCGCCCCGACGCGCACCTCGCCGAGCGCTTGTCGCACCGCGGCCGCGGAGAGCCCGGCATCGGCGGCCAGCTCCTCGACCTCGGTCGCGGTGAGGGCCTCATCGCCGTGATCGCGGCGCTCCAGCTCGGCCGCGCGTCGCAACACCAGCTGGACCTCGGACGGGGTCAGACGCTCTTCAGCCATGCCCCATTAATATAGGTCCGCGGATCGGGTAGATCCCGTGCGGAAATATTCCCGCGCGCTGGGCTATTCGGCCGAAGTGGGCTCGTCGACCGGCGCGGCGGCGACCGCCTTGGCGATCTTGGCGCTTTTCTTCTTGTTGGAGGCGGCCCCGAGCGGGACGCCGGGTGCCGTCTGCGTGGTCACGACCGACGCGCCGTTGACCGGCATGCGGATGGGCCACAGCGCCACCAGCGGCTCGGGATCGATGTACTGCTCGATGACGTTGGCTGCCGGCTTGACCGAGACCGTGAAGTGCAGATGCGCGGTCGAGTGCTTGACCCCGGTATCGCCGAGAAGCCCGATGACGTCACCCATCTTCACCTTCGCGCCGGTCTGGACCCACTTCGGGATCGCAGCCAGATGGAAGTACTGCGTGAAGATGGAGCCACCGCGGTGGGCGAGGCGGACGTAGAGCCCGCCGTGGTCCTCGTTCGGGCCACGCTGCACCCGGTCGACGATGCCGTCGTGGGCGGCGTGGATCGGCTCGCCCCAGACCTCGCCGCCGATGTCGATGCCGCAGTGGCCGTTGCGGCACTCGGCCGGACGGTCACCGGGACGCTCGGCGCCGAAGACCCGCCCGTCGCGAATCGGCATGCGCCGCGCCGGACCGTCGAGCGGATGGAGCCAGGCGTCGGCGGTGATCTCGCTGATCCAGTCCTTCTCTGACGGCGGCCAGCTGGGACCGAAGGCCGGGGGCTCGGGTGGAGCGGTCGGCTGGACCAGGGCGGCGTTGGTCGCGACCAGCGGAGCGGCCGGCTGCGGCGGCGAATAACCGCTGGTAAACGCGAGCATTGGGACGCCTACGGCGATGCGCAGGGCGTGGCGCCAACGAGACGGCGCCGGGGGCGGCGGCTCTACGCCGATGACGACCGCGGGCTCGGTCGCGCAGCGCTGGCTGCAGAACACGCGAACCGCCGACCCGTCGATCTGCAGGTGGCGCGTCCGGACGTCGACCGGTCCACCGCAACGCGGGCAGGTCCCCAAACTGAGGGTGGGTGAAGGCGGTAGCGGAGTTGTGTCAATCGCTTCAGACATCTGTCCCTGCCGGTTACATAAGCGCGGATTGTGGCCCGAGCATGCCCTCGAACAAGCGCATAATTTGCACAGATCGATCCGGGAACGATCCCCGCAAGATGCGCCGATCTCCGCGCAACGACGAGCGGATTCAGGTCACATCCACAGGCTGGGAATCAGCGTCCGCGCAGAAGTCGGCCGCGTTCGACCCGCTCGTGTACGGCGCGCTGCAGCACGATGGTCCGACCGGCGGCGCGGCCGTGGTCGTGCGCCTCGGTGCGCTCGGCGCCGGAGTGGCGGGTGAAGCGGACGTGCGGGTGGCGACGTCGCCAATAGCTGGTGAGGTCGCCGTCGCCGACCCAGACCAGCCCCTCGCGGGTGTGCCGCTTGCGCTGGGCGTCGAGCTTTTCGCGGAAGCCGGCCATGACCCCGGCCTGGTAGGTGCGGCGGTCGCGGTTGCCGACGGACAGGTCGCGCTTGTACTGGCGCCACAGGCGGTCGGCGGTGTGGAGCAGAAAGGCGTGGGTGTGCTCGGCGATGACGAGGTTGACGCTGGTGCCGCAAACTTCGAGGACGCTGCCGCGCTTACCCTCGCGCGGGCGCCACACGGGGACCCAGATGCATTCGACGAAGAAGTGGTCGTTGAGGATGTTGGCGAGGACGCGCGAGGCCTCGTCGACCCGGCCGGTCGGGCTCCCGAGGTGGCGGAAGGCGTAGGCCGACCTGGCGGTGACGTCGACGTTGTGCTTGAGCATGAGGCGCTGGGCCTCGGCCATCGCCAGCTCGGCCTCGTTGACGTTGGGGCTCTCGGCGAGGGCAAGGAGCTTGGCGACGCGCGAGAGGACGCGCTCTGCTTCGGGGGTGGCGGCGGCTTCGGGCACGCCGGCGGCCGAGGCGTCGATGCCGTGTCGCTCGCAGACGGCGCGAAAGGCGGGACCGTGCGGAGTCGGGTCGGGATCGCCGAGGACTTCGCTGACGAACTGGTGCGCCATCTCGTGCTTGAGCACCTCGACGACCGCGCCCCAGGCGCCGTCGACGACGAAGGCGCGCTGCAGCTCGATGCGGCGGTCGCGCGCCAGCCACTGTCCGAGCTTCTGCGCGCCGTCGGCCAGAGAGAGCGTCGGCGGCCCGAGACGACCCTTGAAGTAGGAGTCGTTGAGGGCGCGCCAGGTGCCCAGAAGTTGTCGCAAGAGGGCGGCCTCGAGCGCGGTCGAGAGGGCGTCAGCGCGCATCGCGCAACAATGTAAACGGCGCGCGATCGTCACGCCACACAATGCAGGCCACGATTTTGCAGCCCCTTGCGTGGGGAGGTGGTGATGCCGGAGAAGAGGACGATGGAGCGCGCGAAGAAGGACAAGCGCGAAGGCAAGGCGGCCAGCACGCAAGCTGGCGAGTTCGTGCGGGAAGAGATTCATCACGTGCGCGAAGGCAAGCACGGCGTGCGGTCGGCGAAGCAGGCGATCGCGATCGGGCTGTCGAAGGCACGGCGCGCGGGAGTCGAGCTGCCGCCGAAGGGGCGCAAGCCGGCGTCGCGCAAGGCCCGCTCGTCGGAGAAGAAGACGTCGCGCCGGACCTCGAGCAAGCGGTCGCAGGCGACGTTGCGGGCGCTGAAGAAGATGCCAAAGAAGGGGGCGTCGTCGAAGGCGCTCGGGCGTCAGGCCAAGCGCGTGGCGCTGAGGCGGTCGAAGGCGGATCGCAGCCGCGCCGCCAAGAAGGCGGCGAAGACGCGCAAGCGCAACGCGAGCTAGCGCGTCACGACGTTTAGCGCTTCACGAAATATTGGATCTCTGCGAAGAAGCCGGCCATGTCGACGCGCTGCCGATAGGTGCAGCGCAATCCGTGCGGCGTGGCGTAGGCGATGGTCTCCTCGGGGCGCGGCGAGATCCAGACCAGCCGGCCGCCCCGGACGAGGAGCTCGGCGGCGTGGGCGAGGAAGGTGCGGTAGAGCGGGCCGGTGCTGTGGCGGTCGAGGACGCGGCGGCCCATCGGCGGATTGGTGATGATGAGCGTCGGCGGCAGCGGCGGGCGGAAGGTGCGCGCGTCGCCGGCGTGGAGCTCGGCGGTGACGCCGGCGGCGGCGAGGTTCTGGCGGGCGTGGCCGAGCGCGGCTTCGTCGGCGTCGGTGCCGATGAGCGCGCGCACCGGGCCGAGGCGGGCGCGCTCGATGAGCTCGCTGGCGGTGCCGACGAACGGATCCCAGACGACGTCGTCGGGGCGGGTGCCGGCGACGAGGACCAGCGCGGCGGCGAGGGTCGGATGCGATGCCGCCGGCACGTAGGCGACGCGATAGGTGAAGCGCGGATCGGCAAGGCCGCGCGGCCAGAGCTCGACGCTGAGGCGGCCGGTCTCGCGCACGACGAATTCCCACAGGGTCGCGGTCGGGTCGTTGACCAGCCCGGGGCGACGCGCGGCGACGGCGGCGGCGACGCGGAAGGTGAGCCCGCGGCGGTGGCCGGCATCGGCCCACTCGAGGCGATAGCGCGGCACGCCGTTGGTGAAGCGGGACAGGATCGCCCAGGCGGCGTCGGAGGTGATCGCGTCGACGACGGCGCGCTCCAGCTCTTCCTCGCGACGGGAGTCGATGCGCGCCACCGGCAGGGGAAAGCCGTAGCGCAACATGGTGCGGGCGGCCCACATGCCGGAGAGCGGCGCGCGCAGCGAGAGCTCGACGGTCTCGTCGTTGACGACGGTGGCGCCGTGCCGCTGCAGCTCGTCGGCGAGGATGGTCGAGAGCCCGTGACGGCAATGGGCGACCACGCGCACGGGTGTCGCAGGCGCGACGTCGTCGCGAATGGCGGCGCTCTCGGCGCTCTGGCGGCCGAGCGTGCGTGACAGCTTGAGGCGCGCTTCGTCGATGACGCGGCGCACCTGCTCGTCGGCGGCGGTGTCGGGCTCGCCCTGCGCAGCGTCGAGCAGCGCCAGCCCGTCGGCGGCGCCGACCTTGCCGAGCGCCTCCGCGAGCGCGCGCTTGAGCGGCGGGGTCGCCGAGGGCCAGCGTGCGATCAGCGCCCGCTCGACGTCGGCGCGCGGCACGAGATCGCCCAGCCGCCCGGTCGCCAGCGCCGCGTTGCGCGCCGTCTTCTCGTCGCTGTCGGCGATGCGGCCGGCGAGCCACTCCGCGAGCGGGCGATCGCGCCGCTTTTGCGCCACGCGGCCGACCAGGCGCGTGAGCCGCGCGCGTTCCATCGGCGGCGCCGCGTCGAAGCGGGCCAGCGCCGCCGTCGCCGCCTCCGAGCCGAGGCGGGCCAGCGCGCGCGAGGCCAATTCGGCCTGATCGCGATCGCCGGTCGCGACGAGCGCGAACAGCGGCGCCACGTCGCTGCGGGCCGGCTGATAGCCCTTGCCGGCCAGCGCTTCCTTCAGTCGTTCCGGGTCGGAGAGGTCGCGTGTCATCGTTGGGTCGCGTATGTTTACCGCAGATGATGTGGTTGGCGCTGATCTTCGCTGCGGCCCTCGCCGGCGCCGTCAACGCGCTCGCCGGCGGCGGCACCCTCATCACCTACCCGGCGCTGCTCGCTTTCGGCCTCCCGCCCGTCGCTGCCAACGCAACCAGCACGGTCGCGCTGGTGCCCGGATCGCTGAGCGCCTACTGGGGCTTCCGCCGCGACGACGACGTCGACCGCCGCGACCTGTGGTGGATGGCGATCCCGAGCGTCGTGGGCGGCGCCATCGGCGCGCTCCTGGTCCTGTGGGTCGGCAATCGCACCTTCGCGCGCGTCGTGCCGTGGCTCATCTTCGGAGCGACGGCGCTGTTCGTGGCGCAGGTGCCGCTCAAGAAGTGGCTCGACCGCCGCATGGGCGTCGGTCACGGGCGGCGGCGCGCGCTGCTCGCCGTGATGCAGCTCGGCATCGCCATCTACGGCGGCTTCTTCGGCGCGGCCATGGGGATCTTGATGTTGGCGATGCTCGGCCTCGTCGGACAGGACAACCTGTCGCGCATGAACGGGCTCAAGAACTTCGCCGCCGTGTGCATCAACGGCGTCGCCGCCATCACCTTCTTCGCCGGCGGGCAGGTGCACCTCCCGCTCGCGGCCGCCATGATGGCCGGCTCCATCGCCGGCGGCTACGGCGCGGCGCGCATCTCGACGCGCATCGACGCGCGCTGGGTGCGCGGCCTCGTCGTCCTCGTCGGCCTGGGCATGGGCTGCTACACGCTCCTCAAGGCGTGATGCTCATCGGGATGCCGCAAATCGGGTCGTCGTCGCAGGTGCCTACCGTCGGCAGAGGCTTGTGGGGCTTCGGCGCGGGACGCGGCGGGAGGCGCTTGGCGTGCGGGCGCGGCCGCGGCCTCGGCACCAGCGGCGCGGGAGGCGTCGGCGGCGCGGTGACGGGCGGCGTGGCCATCGGCGTTTGCGCCGACAACGCCGGCGGTGGCGGGGCGGACACGTAGACCGTTCGTTCGCGTGGCCGGAGCCACGCTGCGAGCGCAATCACCGCCGCTACGATCGTGATCGCCATCGGCACGCGCGACCGCCGTCGGTCGGGCTCCGGCAGCGGTACGGCCGAGACGGGCACGTCGAGCGGAGCGTGGGTCTGCTCGGCCGCGAGCGCGGCGAGGGTCGCTTGCATCTGGCCCAGGGTCGCGGCCAGCTCTCGATTGCGCGTCTCCGCCTCGGCGAGCGCCTGTTCCGCACGATGCTGCTCGGCGCGCCGTGCCCGCTCCTCGTGCTCGCGCAGCCGCGCCTCTTCCTCACGCACGCGCGCCTCTTCCTCGCGCAGCCGCGCCTCTTCCGCGCGCGCCCGCTCTTCGCTCACCCGATCCGCTTCCAGCGAGCGCAGATCGCGCAACGCGAACAACACGCTGTTCTCCTGTCGCATGGCCGCATCCATCGCAGGAGACGGGCCAACGCCAAGCCCGCGTGTCGACGGGGGGCGGCACGTTCGGAGTCTACGAATCGTAGACTCGATGCTATCGATTCAGCCGATCGGTCAGGCCTTACGAGCGCGCAGCCCCAGCTGATTGAAGCGCAGCCGTACCTTGCGCGCGGCGGTCGCGCCACCGGTTCCGAGGAGGCGCCGCGCCATCAGATCGAAGTCGCCCGACGTGACCTCGAAGAGCTGCTGATAGAGGTCGCGCTCGAGGTCGCGGGCGACCTGATTCAGCGAGGTGCGCGCGCGTATCCCGACCGACGACGGACCGCGCCCGCTCGTTGCCACCGACGCGGGGGCGAGCAGCGCCTTGATCGTGCGCGCCGCGATCGGCACGACACGCGGAGCCGCCGCGGTGGCCGCCTTGCCCTGCCGCGCCGCCTCGCACGCGTCGGCCAGGGCGAAGACCGTCGCGTTGGCCACGGCGAGCTGCAGCTCGCGGACATTGCCCGGCCAGGCGTGCGTGCTCATCGCCGCCAGCGACGGCCGCGGCACGACGAACGTGACCGCCTCGGGATGCGCCGGCGGGCGCCCGAAGGCGACGTCGGCCCGCACCGGGCCGCGGATCCCGGCCGCGACCGCGTACTCGGCGAGCAGCGCGCGGTCCATCCCGGCCGCGAAGCTCCCGCGCACGAAGGCGGCGATGAGCGCCTCGAGATCGGCGATGCGCGCGCGCAGCGGCGGCAGCTCCAGCCGCGCCGTCGGGTTGAGCCGCGCGTACAGATCGGCGCGAAACGTGCCGGCGTCGATCATCGCCGTCAGGTCCGCGTTCGTCGCGGCGACGAGCTTGACGTCGATGGGGCGCGCCGTCGACTCGCCCAGCCGGGTGACGCGCCCGCTCTCCACGGCGGTGAGCAGCATGCGCTGCAGCTCGAGCGGCAGGTTGCCGACCTCGTCGAGGAGCAGCGTCCCTTTGTGCGCCGCTTCCAGTCGGCCGACGCGATCGACCGCGCCCGAAAAGGCCCCCCGCGTCGAGCCGAACAGCTCGGCCGCCACCAGCGTCGACGGCAGCGCCGCCACGTCGACGGCGACGAACGGCCCGCTGCGCCCGGAGGCGGGATGGATGACCCGCTCCGCCAGCGCGCTCTTGCCGGTGCCGGTCTCGCCGAGGAGGAGCATCGGCAGCGACGTGCGTGCGAGCGCAGTGACGTCACGTCGCAGACGCGCCATCGCCGGCGAGCTGCCCCACAGATAGTCGGCGCTGGTGGTCCCGGTGCCGCGCGTGCGCAGGACCCGCTCGATGAGCAGCCCGATGGAGCGCGCGTCGAAGACGTCGGCGCCGGCCACCGTTACCAGCTCGTCACCGTCGGTGGCACCGGCCGCGTCCTCGAGCGCCAGCTCCTCCTGCGACGTCATGAGCACCACCGGTAGCTCGGGACGGCGGCGGCGCAGCGCGGTCAGGATGTCGAGGCCCTGCAGCCGGCGGCGCCGCTCCGGATCGCGCTCCGTCGACGGCGCCAGGCGCGACTCGGGCAGATCGAACGCCACGTCGAGGAGCACGGCATCGACGTCGCGGTGCCGTCGCAGCGCCTGCTCGGCCTCGTCGAGATCGTGCGCGTGCGTGAGCGTGCAGCCCTGCCGCTGCGGACAGTCCCAGCAGGGGCCGGCGAGATCGCAGCGCGTGGCGAAGTCGTAGTCGCGCAAGAAGCGGTGGAGCAGCTCGGCGTAGCGATCGCCGTCGTCGATCAGGAGCAGCTTGGGACGCGTCGGCTTCATGCGCCGCTCAGAAGCGCGCGCAGCTGCCGCTCGATCTCGCGGGCGAGCTCCGCCGCCTGTCCGACCGCCGCCGCCTCGCGCGCGCGCACCGACGGCTCCAGCCGATCCACTTCGCTCAGCAGCGCGCGCACCCCCGCCAGTGACGGCTCGGGCGGCGCCAGCTCGTCGAACAGCGACGACGCGCGGCGGCCCGGCCGCAGCTCGTAGAGATCGCGCACCAGCATGTCGATCATCTCGGGCGTCGGCGCGGCCGGTAGATTGCGCGCGGTGCGGGCGACATATTTGCCGACATCGTGCACCAGCCGCGCCATCTCCCTGCCGGTCATCGCGTCCCTGCCAGCGCCCGGCGGATGGCGCCGGCGTCGAGCGAGGGCACGGCGTCGACGGCGCCGTACAGCTTTTGCAAATTCGCCATGCGCCGCGGCGGGAAGTCGTGCACGAACAGCGCCGGCTGCTCGAAGCCGGCGGAGCGCAACGCCGCCAGGATGAGGGTGCCCTGCTGGTCGGCGAGATAGCGCCGGGCACGCAGCTCGTCGCCGGCGAACAGCCGCGCCGCGGTGGCGCCGACGTCCCCGACGAGCGCCTCGGCCGGCGCGCGATCGAAGCGCAGATCGATCAACAGCGCGTCGGCGCCGTTCTCGCCGAGCGCCGCCAGCGCCGCGGCGGCCGACTGCGCGGCGGCGATGACGAAGTCGCGCAAGAAGACGCGCGCGAACTCGACGTACTCGTCGCCATCCTCGATGACCAGCAGCCGCTTCACGCCGCCTCCGCCGTCGCCGACAGCGCGCGGAAGAGCCGCACCACCACCGCCTTGGCCCACCCGTCGCCGCCCGCCTCGACGACGAGCGAGCCGTCGACCCGCAAAAGCGCGGTGGTGACGAGGCCGAGGCCGCGCGTCGACGGCGCCGTCGCCGGCAGCGCCGTCGGATTGGTGTCGCGCACGCGGACCCGCACGATCTCCTCGCCGGTGGGCTCGACGGCGACGTCGACGTCGATGGCGACGCGGCGTGGCGCCGGGCCGGCGGCGGCAGCGGCCAGGGCGTTGCGCACCACGTTCTTGAGCACCAGCACCAGATCGAGGCGGTACATCTCGACCGCGATGCCCGACGGCACCGCCGCCACCGCCAGCTCGTCGACGGCCGCGCGCGGTCCCAGCTCGCGCTGCGTCTCGGCGACGACGTCGGCGAGCAGCGCGTCGTCGATGACCGTGTTCTGCAGGCGCATGGTCAGCGCGCCGAGCGCCTCGTCGAGCGTCGTCAGCCGCGCGTGGGCACGGGCCAGCTGCGCCCAGGCGTCGGGCTCGTCGCGGCGCAGCGCCCGCTCCGTCGTGGCGATGGTCGCGACGGCACGGTCGGCGTCGCGAAACAGCGGGTCGTGGCGCAACAGATTGAAGCGCGGTCCGAGCGCCCGCATGAACGCGCCCAGGTGGCCGGCCCACGCCAGGCGCAGCGGCTCGCCGCCGTACAGCCGGGCCAGCAGGAATTGCCGCTCGCCGCTCTGCGCGGCCCCGCTGGCGAGCGCGCGCGCCGCCTCGCCGATGGCGAGGATGCGATGCTTGAGCAGCTCGTGGCGCAGGCAGCCGACGAGGTAGGCGATGGCCGGCTGCAGCTCGGGGTTGCGCGCGGCCAGCTCCGCCAGCGTGCGCCCGCGCTGGCGATGACGCGCCCAGGCCAGCGCCGCCACCGTCGACAGCAGCGCCGCCGCGAGCGCCACCAGCGCGACCAGGGTGAGCGCCGGCCAGCGTGGCGGCGACGGCGGCGCCTCGTCGAGGAGCGGCGCCACGTCGTCGCCGAGCGCGGCCAGCTCCGCGCGCGCGGCTTCGGCGCCGGCTCCCGTCGGTGCGGCGCTCAGGAACTTGCGATAGAACTCCGCCGCGCGCTCGACGAGCAGCCGGTCGCGACAGGCGCGCGCCAGCGGCAGATAGAGCGCCGGATCGATGGGCGCCGCCGCCGCCGCCGCCCGCAGCGCCTCGCGTGCCGCCGCGGTCTTGCCCGCAGCCAGGAGCGCGATGCCGCGCCGATAGTCGGCATCGGCGCGCACCCGCGCGTCGTCCGCCGGCCGGTCCGCCGCGCAGCCCATCGCGAGCGCGCAGCCGACGACCAAGGCGCAAGCGCGACGATCCACCTGCTCGATTATACACGCGTGCTACGATCGAGCCATGCGCGGGGCCGTGGTGGCGCTCGTTCTCCTGGCTTCGTCGCTGGCGCGCGCGGCGCCGACGGTCGAGCTCTACACGATGGGCGCGGGCGACGAGATCTTCAGCGCCTTCGGGCACGCCGCCATCTGCGTCACCGACGGTGAGGCGCCAGGCGGGCGCTGCTACAACTACGGCACCGCCGACTTCACCACGCCGGTGCCGCTGACCTGGAACTTCATTCGCGGCCGCGCGCTCTTCTGGGTCTCGGTCACCGACACCTTCCACATGCTGCGCTACTACCAGCACGTCGGCCGCGCGGTCTGGCGCCAGACCCTGACGCTCACGCCGCCCGAGGCCGAGCGGGTCGCCGCCGCGCTGGCCGCCTCCGCCGACGAGCGCGTCAAGTACTACCGCTACCACCACTTCGACGACAACTGCACCACGCGCATTCGCGACCTCCTCGATCGCGCCACCGACGGCAGGCTCGGGCGCGACCGTACCGATCGCCGGCTCACCTTCCGCCAGTGGGCCCGCCAGGGCTTCGCCGGCGACGCGCCGCTGCTGGCCGCGGTCGAGATGCTCCTCGGCCGCAGCGCCGATCGCCGCACCGACAGCTGGCAGGCCATGTTCCTGCCGTCGGAGCTGCGCGACGAGGTGGCGCGCCGCTACCGCGCTCCGCCCGTCGAGGTCGTGCGTGGCCAGCCGCGCCCGCCCGCCGGCGCCACCTGGCTCGGCCAGGCCGCGTTCTTCGTCGCCGGCGCGCTCCTGGCGCTCCTCCTCGTCGTCCATCTGCGCACCGGCCGCATCGTCGCCGGCGTCGTCCTCGGGCTCGTCGGCCTGATCCTCTGGGCGCTGGCGGCGCTCTCGACCTTCCCCGAGCTGACCCGCAACGAGCTGCTCTTCTCGTTCTGGCCGACCGACTTCGCGCTGCCCTGGCTCGGCCGCCGCTACCTGAACGCGCGCCTCGTCGTCCTCGGTCTCGTCGTCCTCTTGCACCTCGGGCTCTTCGTCCAGCCGCTCGCCCCGTCGCTGCTGGCGCTCTTGCCGCTGGCAGTCGCACGCTGGAAGATCGCGCGTAGAACCTGATTCATGCGGGACGTGCGCGTCGGCCTGTGCGGCTTCACCGTCGCCATCGGGGACTACGCGCGCCTCTTCGACGTCGTCGAGGTGCAGCAGACCTTCTACGATCCGCCGCGCGAAGCGACGCTCGAGCGCTGGCGCCTGACCATGCCGCGCCTCGAGTTCACGCTCAAGGCGTGGCAGCTCATCACGCATCTGTCGTCGAGCAGCACCTACCGCCGCCTGCGCCGTCCGCTCGACGATCGCGCCCGCGCCGAGGCGGGCGGCTTCCGCTGGAACCCGACCGTCGAGGGCGCCTGGCGCACGACCTTGCGCTGCGCCAAGATCCTCGGCGCCACCGCGATCCTCTTCCAGTGTCCCGCCAGCTTTCGCGCCATCGACGAGAACGTCGCCAACCTGCGCCGCTTCTTCGGCGCCATCGGACCTACGCCGGGCGTGCGCTATCTATGGGAGCCGCGCGGCCCCTGGCCCGACGCGCTCGTCGCCGAGCTGTGTGAGGAGCTCGGGCTGACGCACGTGGTCGATCCGTTGGCGCGCCCGACGGTGACGCGCGGGCTCACCTACTATCGTTTGCATGGCACGACCGGCGCGCGCCACGTCTATACGGACGCGGAGCTCGACGCGCTCTGGCGCGTCGTGCCTGCCGAGGGGACGACCTACGTGATGTTCAACAACATGCCGCGCGTCGGCGACTCCGAGCGCTTCGTGGCGATGGGCGGGATTACTCGAAGAGCTTCGCGACCGGGATGACCTCGACGTCGGCGTCGCCGCTGACGCCGAGCGGCAGCTTCTCGATCGCCTTGTCGGCGGCGAGCAGCGGCGCCGGCTTCTTCGGCACGTTGCCCTGCGCGTCCTTCTGGTAGCGCATCGGCGACGGCGCGTTGGTCACGATCGCCTTCTTCATCTCGGCGGCCTTCGGCGTGACCATCACGATTTCGAGCTGCGGCAAGAGCGCCTTCATCAGCTTGCCCCAGACGCGATTGACGTCGGCGGTCGTGACCTTGGCGACCTCGCCGCGCAACGTCGCCAGGTACGACTTGTCGTTGCCGAGCGCGCGGTCGTCGAGCGCGAAGCCGAGCTTGTGCGTGTCGGTCGGCGCGTAGAGCAGCACATAGCCGTCGAGGAAGCCCTTGGTGCGCTCCACCTCCTCGTCGCTGAACGGCTCTTCGCCGACGGTACGCTGGAGCTCGTAGAGCGCGGCGCGCGTGGCGAACAGCGCGTTCTCGTTCTGCACCGGGCGCACCCAGATGGTGAACTCGCCCTGATGGCGCGCGCGGCCGGTCTGCGCCGTGGAGGCGTCGCCGCCCTCCTGCGCGAAGTACTCGATGTACGCGTAGTCGCCGTAGTTGAGCCCGCGCGCTTCACGCAGCCGCTGCATCAAGCGGCCGTTGAACTGGCGATGCTCGCCGAACGCCGAGCGCGCGACCAGGAGCGCCGCGAAGTCGGGGCTGTTGCGCGACACGCTCCACGGCGCGCCGATCGAGATCGCCGTCGACGCCGTCTGCTTCTCGACGATGCGCACGCGCGGCTTGTGCGGCGCTTGCGGCACGACCTCGACGACCGGTGTGCCCTTCTCCGGCAGCGTCGCCACCGCGGTGCGCAGCTTCTCGACCACTTCGGGGCCGTAGCCGCCGGCGAGGCCGATGGTCAGCCGGTCGCGTGTGAAGACCTTGGCCGCGTGCGCCTTGACCTCCTCGAGCGTCACCGTCTTCAGATCGGCGATATGTCCCAGCGTGAGGCGACCATACGAGTGGCCCTTGTACATGAGCTCCGACAGCGCCTCCTTGCCCAGGTTCTCGTCGTCGCCCTGACGCAGACGCTTCTCGACGTCGTTGACGGCGGAGTCGCGCAGTCGCGCGAACTCGGCCGGGTCCCAGCGCGGATGCGCCACGACGTCGGTCAAGATCCCGATCATCTTGGCCGCGTGATCGCGATGCACCGTCGTGAAGAAGGTGGTCAGCTCCTTGTCGACTCGCGGCCGCACGCCCGCCGCCATCGGAAACAGGGTCTCGAGCAGCTCCTTGGCGCTCAGCGCTTCGGTCCCGCCCTCGGCCATGAGCCGCGCGGTCAGATAGGTCAGACCCGCCTTCCCCGGCGGGTCATCCACCGCCCCCGTGCGAAACTGCAACGCCATCGACACCGACGGATGATTATTCGCCGGCAGGGTCACCACCGCGGGAACGCCCGCATTCGTCGTGGCCGCCACCGCCTGCCCCGCCAGCAGCACCATGCCCAGCTGAAAGCTGACAGCTGATAGCTGAAAGCCTTTTCTCCCTCTTCTCACTTTTCACCTCCGGTCGTCAGCGTCACCGTGGTCTTGTTGCCGTCGGTGAGCCAGCGCTTGGCGAACGCCGCCAGCTCGGCCGGCTTGATGCGGTCGATGCGCGCGTACCGCTTGTTC
>JAQBQH010000046.1 GCA_028287105.1 Myxococcales bacterium | reverse complement strand
TTTGGTGATCGAGCAAGAACTGCATGCCGAGGCGGATCTGCTCGAGCGTGGCGCGACCTTCGTCACTGCCGGCGGTGCCGCGCCGCAGCATCATGGCATAGCTGGAGACCGTCGTCTCCGAGCGGCTACCGACCGGCGTCGCGTGCGGCGGCAGCAGCGGCGAAAATCCGTAGGCGCCGACGAAGTCCGGCTGCGCGGCGACGGCGGCATCGCGCGGCGTGAACTGCGTGCGCCGGAGGAACGCGACGAACTGATCGCAGAAGCGCGCGTAGCGCACGCGATGCTCGGGCGGCAGCGCGTCCCAGCCGGCGTCGGCGGCCATGCAGGTCCAGTGGTCCTCGCCGAAGTAGAACTGTCCGGCCAGGGTCGCGTACTGCGCGCCGGTCAGGTAGTCGAGGCCGCGGTCGAGCGCGCCGGCGTAGCGCTTGTAGTCGGGATCGGACGGACCGATGAGCGCGGTCAGCTTGGCGAGCGCGAAGGCGGCCTCGCCGGAGTAGTAGAGCATCTTGGTCTTCTCGTCGCGGCGGTCGCGGCCGAAGTCGAAGAGGTGGCAGAAATCGCCGTCGGGCTTCTGCATGTAGACGAGGAACTGCGCCAGGCGGCGCGCCCAGGTCAGGTGCTCGTGCGTGCCGGTCGCGGCTTCGAACTCGACCACGGCGAGGAGCGACATGGCGGCGGCGCCGAGATCGGCGTTGACCACCTCTTTGTTGGCGATGCAGCTGCGATCGATGCGGCCGCAGGCGTCGGGCTGGCGCCGGGCGAGGAACTGGAGCGCGCGCGCGGCGCCGTCGCGGAAGGAGGTGTCGTGGGTGGCGCCGTAGAGCTGCGCCAGGAAGTAGCTGCCACCGGCGTGGCGCGGCAGGGAGTAGTCGAGGCCGTAGGCTTCGTCGAGATCCTTGGCCGGCGTGTACTCGTAGCCGAAGCGGCCGTCGTCGTAGAGATGGCGCAGGAGGTAGCGACCGCCGGCGACGGCGGCGGCGCGCAGCGACTCCTTCGACAGCGTCGGGCCGGGCGTGTTGCCGCGCAAGACCGGGACGACGCCGCGATGATCGGCCGATTCGATGAAGGCGTCGGTGCGAAAGCGGAAATAGCGCCGGGGCTGGCGCGCGTAGTCACCCTCCTCCATCCCGAGCTGTTTGCGCAGCAGCGTGTCGATGGCGCCGCGGTCGGCGCCCAGCTCGAACTCCATCGCCTGCAGCGGCTGTGCGGCGGCGAGCGCGTCGGCGCGCATCAGCTCGTCGGCCGAGAGGTAGGCTTCACGGTCGCCGACGTCGACCCCGACGCCGTCGAGGCCGGGGACGAGCGAGAGCGCGAAGACGAGGTCCGATCGCGACACGATGGATGCGCGCGCCATGACGACGTCGACCTTGATGCGGGAGGCCGGCGTTGGCGCGCCGTCGACGGGAAGACCGGCGGCGTAGTTGGTGACGAGGATGGCGCCGGGCCGGATGCGCTCGGGCCTGGCGAAGCGCTCGCCGTTGCGGGCGCGCGCGACCAGGGCGGCGCGGGCGGCGGGCGACAGCGGCGCGGACGACGGCAGTCGGTAGGTCGCCCAGACGGAGACCCACACGACGACGCAGAGCACGCCGAAGCCGGCGAGCGCGTTACGCACGGGCGCGACCGAGCATGAAGCGCAGCTGGAACAGCGGCAGGAGCGCGAACGCTTCGACGATCAGCGCCGCGACGAGCAGCGACATGATCGCCATGCCCTGACCGAGCGCGCCGTAGATGCCGCGTAGATACGCGCTCGACGCGACCAGAAGCACGATGACGACGGCGGAGAAGGCCAGGAGCAGCCCGCAGGCGGCGATGGCGAGCGTGCGGCCCCAGCGCGCACCGACGAGGAGGCCGGCGCCGGCGGCCGCGAGTAGCGCGCAGACGAGGCCGAGCGCGAGGTTGAACGCGGACGAGCGACCGGGCGTGAACACGAAACCGAACCAGGCGTAGAGCGCGGCGAACGCCAGATCGAGAGCACCGTAGAGCTTCACGGCGCGCAGCTTACCTCAGCGCGGCGGGTTGAACACTAGTTACAGTCGGGGCGCTGGATCGCGTCGCCGAGCTTGGCGTCGGCGGCGGGGAGGACGGTCTTCAGGTAATCGTACTCGGCGTCGCAGAAGACGGCCGGTCCCATGCCCATGAGCTCGGCGCGCTCTTCGAACGGACGCGCCCCGCCCGAGTCCATGAGGCGGTTGGGACCGTCGCCGGGATCGTGGAACGCTTCGCCGGTGGGATCGGCGAGGCCGAGGCTGTGGCCGACCTCGTGCGTGAGCGTGGTGCCGACCAGGCTGCCGAGGACGAAGATGGCGCACGAGACCTCGAGGTCGCGGCTGCGCGATTTGTCGAGGCAGGGGCCGGCGTCGGGGAGCGCGCTGAAGCCGGCGCGCAGATCGCCGGAGCTGACCGGTGCGCCGGTGTCGGGGCGCACGGCGTCGAAGATGGCGTCGAAGTGGCTGGGGTCGGTCTCGAGCCGCATCACGCGCGACGACGGATGCGCCGAGAAGCCGAGGAAGTTCTCGGCGAAGATGCCGCCGTAGCCGGGAAAGCCGTCGGACTGAGTGGTGGCGTTGACGCCGCCGATGCGGTCGAAGAGACGCTGATTGCCGACGTCCTTGCCGGGCGTGTTGTCGTAGCCGAGCAGGCCGAGCGCGTTGGGATCGGGACCTTCGACGTCGACCTGCGAGTAGAGCGCGAAGTCGGTGGGCGGCTTATCGCGGAACTCGACGTTGACGCCGGCGTAGTCGCGCTTGGTGACGGCGAGGATGCGCTTGCGGATCTCGGCGTCGGCGGCGGCGAGGCCGTAGAGACGCAAGGAGTCGACGTACGACGCCAGGAAGCGCACGTAGACGACCTGGCGCATCGGTAGGATGGCGAGCGTGGCGTCGCTGGCGGCGCCGACGACCTCGTCGTTGCCTTTGCGCACGATGGGCGTGACCTGGCCGACGAACTTGCCCGAGATGTGGCGCAGGTCGATGAGGCGGCCGAGCGCGTCGGCTTCGTCGAGGACGTAGCGCAGCTCGGTGCCGGCGCTGAAGTGCGGGACCAGCGTCAGGTCGACGTTGGCGCCGGTGGTGCCGCGGTCGGGCGTGAACGTGCCGACGAGGTGCAGGAGCGTGACCTCGTCGGCGGCGTCACCCACGAAGCCGCCGCCCATGATGTCGACGTACTGGCCGAGGCTCGCCTGTAGCGGCGCGACGGCGGTGACCTCGGGCTTCTTGAGCGTGGCGGCGAGCGACAGGGTGCCGGCGGGCTTGGTCTCGCCGGCGGCGAAGACGTCGCGCACGGCGACGGTGCCGCTGAAGCTGCCCGGCTTGATGCCGGCGATGGCGGGCGTGAAGGCGAAGGCGACCTGGGTGCGGTCCCACGCCGCGTCGGGCAGCGGTCGCGCCGGCAGCTCGACGTTCTTGACCGCGAGGCCGCCCGCGCAGCCGGCACCGACGGTGGCGCCGGCGGGCGTGAAGCAGCCGTCGACGACGACGCGGGTCTCGCCTTCGCCGGTGCCGAGGAGGAAGTTGTCGCCCTTCAAGATCACGGCGTCGTTGACGTGAATGGGGCCGGCGGTGACCGACGAGAGCGTCGGCGACAGCGTGGCAGCGACGGAAAAGGCGACGTGCGAGGCGGCCGACTCGCGGACGCTGCCGTCGAGCGCGCTCACCGACTGCACCACGGCGGTGCCGTCGAAGGCGCCGGGCAGGCCGAATTTCTCGTGCCAGGCGCCCGTGGCGACGGCGAAGGCGTGGGTCTCGTCGATCGCTTGCGCGGCCAGCTGCACGGAGACGGCGGTGGTGTCGCCGCCGGTCGGAGTGAAGCTGCCCATAAGGACGAGGCGCGTCGAGGCACGCGCCGGATCGGCGAAGTTGCTGCCGACCAGATCGATGCGCGACGACGGCAATACCATCGCCGGATGCAGCTCGTCGACGCGCGGCGTGACGATGCCGTTGTCGAGGCCGGGCAGCTGCGCCGAGGAGCAGCCGCCGCCGACCACGAGCGCGAGGAGCCAGGCGCGGCGCATGGTTCGCGCGCGAGCGCTCATCCGCCGTTGGCCCGCTTGATGACGAAAGAGTAGACGCCCCTGGTCGGCGCGAAGGTCGCGTGGTAGCTGCAGCCGGCCACCGCGTCGTCATCGTCGGTGACCGCGACAACGTAGTAGATGGTGGCGGTCGTGCCGGCGGGCGAGTTGATGACGGGGCTCGGAATGGTCGCGCCCCAATCGCCGTCGGTGACGGTGCCCGACAGGAGCGCCATGTCTTCATAGTTCATGGCGAACAGATCGGGATTGTTCGGATCGGTCGGGGCGGTCGTCGACCAGAAGACGCCGGCGCCGTAGATGCCGTGCTTGTCGGTGAGGGTCGCGTAGAGGTGCGGATTGCCGACGGTGGTGAGGTCGGCGTGCGGCGTGTGCATCAAGGTCGGCGCCGTCGTGTCGCACACGTTGACCGGCATCGGGTTGGGCGTGGGATTCGGCGTCGGATTCGGCGTCGGATCGGGCGCCGGCACCACCGGCGGGGCCAGCTTGCCGAGGACGATCGTGTAGCGCTTCTCGGCGCGCGCGCCGCCGGCGTCGCTGGCGATGATCGAGAACGGGAAGATCGTGGTCGCCATCGCCTGCGCCTTGGTCGGGCAGAAGCGGAGGCGGCCCGACAGCGGGCCCTGCGCCTCGAGGGTGGCGCCGTCGCTCCAGGCGCTGCCCGGCTCGAGCAGCACCTCGGTGGCGCTGGTGTCGTCGACGAGCAGCGGGATGACCGCGCAGGGCGTGCGGGCGAGGTCGAGCGTCGTGCCCTCGCCCACCGGCGAGCGAAACGAGATGGGATCGGCGCCGGAGACGACGGTGATGTAGACCAGCTCGGCGGCGGGGACGCCGTCGACGGTGGCGATGAAGCGGAACTTGTGGTCGCCGAGGTCGTTGGCGAGCGGCGTCCAGCGGAACATCGCCTCGCCGTTGGCGTAGGTGGTCAGGGTCGGCTTGACGCGGCGGCCGGCCATGTCGAGATCGGAGTCGAAGTTGAAGTCGACGTGCGCGGCGGTGGCGGCGCGCAGCATGACGCCGAGCTCCACGCCGACGACGGCGGTCTGGGGAGCGATCGGGTCGAGACGCGTGCCCTGGCGCGGGCCACAGCCGACGGCCGCCGATAACGCGAGGAGGATGGAGTAGCGCCGCACGACGCCCGGTGTGAGCAAAGGTCGTACCATAGCCAAGTAGCTGAAATGTCGCGGCGCATGGGGTCGAATGACCGCAGTTTGGAGCTCCTGGCTGGTGCGTCGGCCGGCCACTCCAGCGGCGAGTCCAGCGGGCCGCCGGGCGGGTCGAGCTGTCCGCGGCTGGGCGGGTCAGCCGATCGAGGTGCCGAGGACGCGGCGCAGCTCGGCCAGCTCATCGGAGACGGTGAAGCGCAAGAGCGCGCGCAGCTGCGCGTCATCGGCGAGGCGGCGCACCGCCGTCAGGGCCGGCATGGGCAGCCCGCAGCAGAGCAGACCGGCGCGATTGGCGGTGTGAACCAGCGACGGGCCGATCTGCTTCAGGTCGAGCGACTCGGACGCGCACTCGAGCGCAAACGGCAGGAGCTCGCCGTGCAGCTTCTTCGGGATGATGCGCGACATGCGACCCGCTTCGGCGACGATCTGCGCCTCCTCGAAGCCGGCCGGCACGAAGTCGGGCACGAACTGACGGACGATGCCACCGACGAGGAGCCCGAGATCCTCGGGCGTCAGGCGCATCGGCAGCGCCATGTGGCTCTGGATCATCTTGAAGCAGCGGCCGAGCAGGAAGCGTAGCTCCTGCTCGTGCGCGCCTTCGACGACCTTGTTGCCGATGACGATGGAGAGCGGATCGGTGAGCTCCACGACGAGCGCCGTCGGATGCGCGGCGGTGACGTAGAGATCGAAGTCGCGGATGCCGAGGTCGGCGGCGATGCGGTTGGCGACGTCACGCAGGGCGTGGCCGGAGCGCGGCAGCTTCTCGTGGCGCTGCACGCCGAGCCGTTTGACGTCGGCGCGGAACATCTTGGCGAGCGGCTCGTCGAGCAGGCGGAAGAGGTTGCGGAAGCCGGCCGGCACGCGCGCGTCGAAGAGCGTCTCGTCGAGGGTGGGGTCGGCCAGCGACGAGCCCGGATAGTTGTCGCGGCCGGTCAGGCGCGCCAGCATGCCCTTCTCGTCGGCCTCGGAGCTGCCGAGCCACTCGAGCGTGCCCGCCGAGAAGGCCGCGCGATCGGGCGCGCGCCGCCACAAGAAGATCTTGAAGAGCGCGTGGTACGCCTCGGGCTCGAGCGGGTTGGCGTCGAGCTTGAGGCGCACCCGGGCGGCGGTGCGGTCGAGGTGCACGCGCATCGACTGCACGTCGGACTGGCGGTCGAAGAACTTCGCCAGCTCGCCGATCGACGTCAGGTACATCGGATCGATCTCGAGCGCATCGCGCAGGGCGGCCAGCGCGTGGCGGGCGTCCTTGAAGCCCTCCTCGTAGATCTTGGCGACGCGATGGAGATGCGCGATCCGTTTGTGCTGATCGCGCTCGAGTGACGCGAGCCGCAGGGTCGCCTGCAGCGCGCCCTTCCACTCCCACTCCTTCAGGTGCAGGTTCGAGAGGTGCTCGAGGGCGACGATGTCGTCGGGCGTGACCTGCAGGACGCGCGTGAACGAAGCGACCGCGCGCTTGGGATCGGGCAGGTGCTCCGAGTAGATGATGCCGAGCTTGAAGAAGATGTCCTTGAGCGCGCCGCGCGACTTCTCCGCGCGCGCGCGCTTGATGAGCGTCTCGGCGGCCTCGGCCCACTGGCCGTCCTCGAACTGCAGATCGGCGAGCGCCTGCAGCGCTTCGGCGTGGGTCGGGTCCTGCGACAGGACGGCCTTGAGCTCGGCGCGCGCGCGATCGCGATCCTTGAGCTCGTCGCGGGCGATGCGCGCCAGCATGAGGTGCAGCGCCGTCATCTTGCCGCCGTCGGTCTCGACGTCGAGGCGGCGCTGGTAGAGCTCCGAGAGCGCGCTGAAGTCGCGCGTGTCGTGGAGCAGCCGCTCGAGGCGCGTGAACGCTTCGGGCGAGCGCGGATCGGCGACGAGCGACTGGCGCAAAAGGTTCTGCGCGCGGTTGATCCGCTCTTCGGGATCTTCGAGGCGATCCTGTGCCAGCGCGCCGGCGACGAGGAGCAGCCGCGCCTTGCCGCCGTGGTCGCGCAGCGCGTGGCCGGCGCGCTCGGCGGCGTGCGACGCCGTCGTCCAGTCGCCCTTGGCGAGCGCGAAGTCGGTGAGCCCGATGAGCGCCGGCACATGGGTCGGCAGGCGCTCCACGGCGGTCTGGTAGCGGCCGCGGGCGTCGTCGGCGCGGTCGAGCTCCACGAGCGCCTCCGCCGAGCGCGTCAGCATGACCGCCCCGGTGCGCGCATCCTCGGGCGTGGCCTCGGCCAGCGCGGCCGCGGTGTCCGCTTCCTGCTGGAGATCGTGGCCGGCGCGGGCGCGCGCGTAGACGTGACGCAGCGCCGGACGGCAGCGACGATCCTTGAAGAGCGCGAGGCGATAGTCGTTGTCGATGGCCGCCGCCAGCTCGGTCGCGGAATGATCGGTGCCGGTGAGCTTGGGACGCAGACGCGCGCGCTCGATGTGCACGGCGACGGCGAAGGCCGGGTCGCTGGCGCCGAGGCCCATCTGCTCGTAGAGCGCGACCAACTCCGGCCAGCGCTGCTCCTCGAGATAGTGCTTCTCGAGGACGCGCATGGCGGCGTGGTGGGCGTGGTCGACCTCCATGATCGACTCCCACCCGAGCAGCGCCGACTGTGGCTCGCCGCGCAGCTCGCCGTCGATGAAGGCGAGCCGCTCGTAGGCGGCGACCTTCGCCTGCGGATCGGGCGCGTCCTTGAGATCGTGCAGCGCCAGGTCGGCGAGCGCCGAGTAATTCTTGGCCGCCTGCAGCGCGCGTTCGAGCGCCTGCCGTCCCAGCGGATGATTCGGGCGCGCCTCGAGCGCCTGGCGGTAGCGCTCCACGGCCTTGTCGGGCTGATCGGCGCGCTCGAGCCGCTCGCCGAGGGCGATGTCGATGGCGAAGCGCAGCTCCGGCGAATCGGCGTCGGCAAGCTCACGCTCGAGCGCCTGCAGCTGCGCGGCGGTGCCGTCGCTGGCGCGCGCCACGCGGTCGAGCCCCTCGCGCGCGGGCGAGTAGCCGGGTGCCTTGGCCGACGCTTCGGCGAAGGCGCGTGCGGCCTCGGCCGGATCGCGCGCGTCTTCGAGCAGCGACGAGCCGAGGCGCAGCCCCAGCGCCACGGCCTCGGGGCGCCCGTCGGCGGCCTGCAGCCGCGCCTGATAGATGATCGGCAGCTCCAGCGCCCGCCGCGCCGGCTCGAGGCGCGCCGCGATCTCGACGGCAGCGGCGCCATTGAGCGGGTCGATGGCGAGAACGCGGCGCAGCGACTCGATCGCTTCGTCGTCGGTGAGCTGCAGCAGCGCTAGATCGTAGACGAGCGCGGCCGCGCGCGGCTTGTCGCCCGCCGCTTCGGCGGTGTCGGCCTCTTCGCGCAAGGAATCGCGCAGCGCGTCGGCCTGCCCCTCGGCGGCGCGCAGGATGCGCTGCTCGAGCCAGCGCGTGGCCCGCGGCGCGTCGGAGAGCACGATCGGCCGCACCATCGCCAGCGCGTCGCCGGCGCGACCGGCGCGAAGCAGCATCCTGGCCGCGCGCATGCGCCAGGCCTGCGCCAGCGCCGGCTCGTCGGCCGCGTCGGCAGCACGACCGAGCACCGCCGCCGCTTCGTCGGCGCGCTGCTCCGACAGATGGAGCTCGACGGCGAGATCGATGGCCGGGCCCAGCGTCGGCGACGCGGTCAGCGCCGCCGTCAGCCGCGCCAGCGCCTCGTCGATGCGCCCGAGCTCACGCAAGAGGCGCGCGGCGTAGGTCAGCTCCATCGGGGCGCGCGCAGGGCTGCGCTGCGCCGCCGCCAGGTGACGATGCAGCGCCGACTCCTTGTCGCCGCCCGCCGCCTGCGTGCGCTCGAGCGCGCGCGCCGCGCGCGGATCGTCGGGGTACTCCGTCGCTGCGCGCTGATAGGCCGCGGCCGCCTGCGCCGTGTGGCCCTGCTTCTCCGACAGCTCGCCGAGCGTCATGAGGAGGTCGGCGCGCCGGCCCACGTCCGGCTCCACCTCGATGACCCGCCCCAGCGCCTGCACCGCTTCGTCGAGCCGCCCATCGGCACGCTCGAGCTCCGCCAGATCGTAGAGCGCCGCGCGGTCGCCGTCGGCCGCCGCCGCCTGCAGCACCGGACGCGCGCCTGCCACATCACCGCTGCGCACGCGCAGAAGACCGAGCCGCCGTTCGAGCGCCTGCCGCAACGGACCGACGGGCAAGAGCGCCACCAGCCCGGCGTGGGTCTCCACGTCGTCGGCGATGCCGGGCGTGCGGACGGCCACGCGCAAGAGGCCCCACGCCGCTGCCGCCGACGAGGGATCGACGCCGAGCGCCTCGCGATAGTGCTCCACCGCTTCGCGCACGCGCCCCGCCGCTTCATCGAGGCGAGCCCGCTCGACGAGCAGCGCCGCGCGCGTCGGCGCGTCGGTGGAGGCGATCGCCTCGTAGAGCTTCGTGAGCGCGGCCGACATCTCGTCGCCGCCGCCCGAGGCCGCCAGATCGCACAGCCCCGTCAGCGCCCCGAGGTCGTCGGGCTGCGCCTGCAAGATCGCATCGTAGGAGGCGCGCGCCACGTCGCGGTCGCCGAGCGCCAGCGCCAACTCGGCACGGACCGCGTGCAGCCCGCGCTTCTCCGACGCTGCCGCCTGGTCGATCTCGCGGTCGAGCATGCCCAGCACCGGCTCGCGCTTGCCGTCGGCGAGTCGCAGTCGGCGCAGGCCGCGCAGCGCGTGAGCGTGCTTCGGCTCGGCCTCGAGCGCCGCCTCGTAGCGCTCGATGGCGCCGCCGACGTCGCCCAGCTTCTCGGCCACGCGACCGCCGGCGAAGGCGAGCTGCGCCACGCGCGCCGGCGACTCCGACGACGACAGGAGCCGCTCGGTGTCATAGAAGGCGAGCTGATCGCGCAGGTAGGCGGTCTCGAGAACGACGGGCGCCGACTTCTCCGGCACCACCAGCATCGGCACCGGCGCCTCGCGCGAAGCGATGCGGGTGGCCACGAGCGGCCGCGACTCGCCGACCTCGAGCGGCTTGACCGGCGCGGCCGGCGGCGGGCTGCCGTACTGCTCGGCGTCGGGGATCGGCAGCGGCGTGCGATCGGGATCGCTGCCGCCCGCCTCGACCACCGTCGGCGAGGTCTCGACGGTCATCGGCAGATCGAAGAGATCGCCTTCGTCGTCGTCATCGCCGCTGGTCGGGGCGGCTTGCTCTTCGACGCGAGCCGCAGCCGGCGCGCGCGGCGGCGCCAGAATCGGCGCCGGCGGCCTGGGCTTGTCGGTGGGCGCCTCGTCGCGCGCCGTCTCGACGACGATGTCGTCGTAGAAGTCCTCGTCGACCGGTGCCGACACCGCCTGCTCGACGGCCGCACCGAGCTCCATCTCGACTTCGAGATCGTCCGGCGGCAGCGGCGCCTGGCGCGGCTTCTGCGGCGGCACCGGCGGCGACTGGAAGCGGCTCGACGGCGCGACGTAGCGGTTCGACGTCAGCTTCGAGCCCGGCTCGGGCAAGGTCGGCGTCTGAAAGCGGCCCGACGGAGGGGGTGCCGGCAGATCCTTCTCGACGTCCGCCTCGTCGGCGAGCAGGTGATCGACTTCGCCCGCGAGCGCCACCCGCGTCGACTCCTGGCCGCCGAAGTCGTTGCGCGACGACGACGACGCCGGCTCCTCCGCAGGCTCCTCCTCCGCTGCCTCGGCCGCCTGCTCCTGCGCGACGCCGGCGGTGTCGGCGAGCAGCTTGTCGAACTCGTCGACCGAGGCCACACGCGTCGAGCCGCCGCCAAAGTCGGCCTCCTCGTACAGCCCGGCCTCCGGCGATTCGGGGTCGAGCTCGAGCTTGCCCTCCGGCGGCGGCGCGGTCGCGGCCTGACGCGCCTTCTCGGCCTCCGCACCGAGGAGCGACCCAAGCGCCTGGCCGGCCTCCTCGGGCAGCTCCATATCGCCGTCGAACAGGTGCATCAACGGATCTTCTTCGGTGTCGCCGGGCACGCCGTCGAGCGGCGGCGGTGCATCGAGCGGAGCCGGCTCGTCGGCGCGAATCGGCACGCCCGCCGGCGTCAGCGCGCGGTCGCGCACCTTCGCCTCGACGGCGGCTTCACCTTCCAGCTCCGTGCCGGCGACGGTCTCGGCAGCGGTGACCGGCTTCTCGACCGGCTTGGCGTCGACCGCAGCGCCCTTGGCACCCACCGCCGGCAGCGCCAGGTTCGCGTCCCACTCGTCGATGGCGGAGGCCCAGTCGTCGAGCTCCGCGTCGAGCGGCTTGCCGCCTTTGCGCTCTTCGGCCATCAGCCCTTCAACCCCATGTCGCGACGGAGCACGCGGAAATCGTCAGAGACGGCGAAGCGTGTGAGCGACTGCGCGAGCCGGTCGCGCTGCAGCCGCAGATCGAGCTCCGCCAGCGCGGCCTGCAGATCGCCGCCCACCGCGAGCGCCGCACGGGCCGCGCCCTCGAGCACCGCGGCACGCCACTCCTTGGCCGGCGGCAGCATCGCCAGGCGCGCGCCGATCGCCTGCAGCGCCTTCTTTTCCTTGCGCGCGATCGCCTTTCCGAGCGCGCGCGCGCGATCCTCGACCTTCGCCGTCGGCAGCGCGCCCAGCGACGGCGGCTGCGCCAGCTCGGCGACGCGGGCGGCAGCCGCGAAGAAGATCGCCAGCTCCTCGTCGTCGAGCGAGTCGATCGCGCCCAGCCCCTCGCGCAGGAGCGCAATGCGCCGCGCCACGCGGAAGCGCATCGCCGGCGACAGCTTGTCCGCGAACTGGGGACCGCACACGAGCGCCTTGCCGGTCGCGACGCAGATGTCCTTCTGCGTCGTGTACAGCTCGTAGCCGAAGTGCGAGCCGGTCAGGCTGCGCCCGATCTTGTCGACGGGAATCCACGCCAGCGGCGTTCCCTTGGCGTTGACGCGATCGCGCTTGCCGACGCCGAGCGCCTCCAGCGTCGGCCCGTAGAGCGCGACCGTCGACTCGCCGGCGGCGTGCCAGACTTCCATCGCCACCGACACCGCCACCTCGGGCCACAGCCGCTGCCACGACTGCGACGACAGCTCCTTGGTCGGCTCGACCGCGTTCTCGCGCCCCGGCACGGCACGGTTGCCGACGATGGCCTCGGCCTGCGCCGCCATCAGGCGGCAGTCGTCGTCGCCGCGCCAGCCCCACAGCCGCACCAGCGCCTGGTAGGGCTCGATCGAGAGCGGCGAGGCCTCCGCATCGCCGCGCGCGGCGTCGATGGCTCGCTCGAGCTTCTCTTCGAGCTCCATCGGCAGCACGTGCCCCGCGTCGGCGAGCGGCATGAGCCGGGCGAGCGCGTCCATCGACATCGGGTCCGAGCGCAGCGCGCGCAGGAGCGCCTCGACGGCGGCGCGCGGATCGGAGAAGCCCTCGCGGTAGATGGTCGCGACGCGAATCTCGACGGCGGCGCGCGACGGCCCGTCGGGCAGAAGCTCGCTCAGACGGCGCAGCGCCTCGACCGCCTTCTGCCACTGCCGCTGCCGCACCAGGAGCTGCGCCAGCTTCTCGTGCTCGCCGCGCGCCTCGGCCGGCGTCGGCGCCAGCTTGATCGCTTCTTCGAGCCGATGCACCGCCTCGTCGACCTGACCAGCCTCTTCCTGCAGCTCGGCGACGCGCAGGAGCGCCTCGCGACGGCGGGTCGCGTCCTCGACGTCCTCGAGATAACGCGCGAAGAGCGCGATGGCCTCGTCGCGCCCGGTGGGCAGCGCCGCCACCAGCTCGGCGAGCCGGCGCAGCGCTTCGGGCTCGTCGGGATCCAGCTCCAGCGCCGCGCGCAGATCCTTCTCCGCGTGATCGCGATCGCCGGCGTCGCCGTAGAGCTTGGCGCGCTCGAGGAACATGCGCACCCGATCGTCGGCGCCGCGCACGTGCTCCAGGCGATGCGTGTAGAGCTCGACGAGCGGACCGGGGCTCTTCTCGACAATGTGCAGCGCGTGCAACAGGTCGCGCGCGCGATTGAACGCGTTGCCGTCGAGCGGCGTGCGGTCGAGCACCGCGCGCCACGCCGCCGCCGCATCGCGATCGGCGCCCACGCGCTCGAAGGTCTCGGCCGCTTCGCGATAAAAGCCGGCCGCGCGCTCGCCCTCGAGCACCTCGGCCGCCAGCCGCGCCGTCGTCGCCGCGTAGCTCTTGTCGTCGCCGCCCAGGCGCGCCAGCCGCCGCGCCAGCTCGAGCGCGCCGACGTGATGGCCATCGAGCTCCAGCGCCCGCTGCGCCGCCTGCGCCGCTTCGCCGAGCCGGCCGACCGCCTCGAGCGACTCGCCATGCTCGAGGTGCCACTCGAGCTGCGCCGCGCCCTCGGCCAACTTCGCGCGCGCGCCGAGCGCGTCGGGATCGACGACCACCGCGCACAACGCCACCAGCGCCGAAGAGTCCGACGGCGTGAGCGCGTGCGACTGACGCAGGCGCCGCTGCGCCGCCGCCTCGGTGCGGGTCGCGCGCGATCCCGACGACAGCGCCAACAGGCCCGCGCGACGTGACAGCGCCGACTGCAGCGCCGGATCGGTCGAACGCTCCGCCAGCGCCTCGAGCGCATCGCCGAGCGCCGCCGACTCGCCCGCCTGCGCCGCCAGCCGCGCCCGCGACAGCCACGGCAGCCGGGCCGACGCGTCGAGCGCGATCGCCTCGTCGCTGCGCGCGGCCGCGGACTCGACGTCGCCCGCTTTGTGCGCGAGGTCGGCGCGCTCGTCGAGCAGAACCGCGCGCGCCGCCGCGCCGGCGCCATTGCCACCGACGAGCGGCTCGAGCCGCGCGATCGCTTCGGCGAGCGCCACCGGCTCGCGTTCGCGCACCGCCGTACGCAGCCGTCCCAGGGCCGCGTGCGGATTGACCTCGACATCGAGCGCCCGTCCGAAGGTCTCGTCGGCGCGATCGGGCTGCTTCAACACGTCTTCGTAGAGCTCGCCCAGGCGCAGGAGCGCCTCGCCGCGCGCGGCCGGCGCCAGCGCCTCGATCTCGAGCTCCATCGCCTCGGCGCGCTTGGGCGTATCGCCGGTGGCCTGGTAGGCGCGCGCGAGGCCGCGCAGCGCCGCCGCGTGACCCGGCGCGCGGTCGACGAGGTCGCGATAGGCCTGCGCCGCGTCCTCCCAGTTGCCGCGCTCCTTTTCGTGAATCTCGCCGAGCTTGAGCAGCGCGTGGCCGATGCGCTCCGGGCTGAGCGACGCCTGCGCCTCGCGACGCAGCGCCGCGGCCAGCTCGTCCCACGCCTGCGGCGAGGGCGTCTCGTGCGGCCCCGACTCCTTGGCCCTGCGGCGCGACAGCTTCTCGAACGCCTCGGCAGCGCGCGGATCGCCGGGCCGCAGCGCCAGCGCCTCGCGATAGGCCGCCGCCGCGCCGAGCGGATCGTTCAGACGATGCTCCAGCAGATCGGCGCGCTCGAGCATCGCCTCGACGCGACGCTCCTCGGGCAACAGCTTGGCCAGCTCGGCCAGATCATCGGCCGCCTCTTGCAGCTTGAGCGCCGCGCGATCGAGCTCCACGAGCCGCACGCGCGCGCGCACGTCGTCGGGACGCAGCTCGACGAGCCGCCGCGCCGCCTGCGCCGCGCCCGGCAGATCGTCGAGCGCCTCGCGCGCCGCGATCAGGTTTTCGAGCAGCCGCTCGGCGCGGGTCGCCGCCGGATTGGCCCCCAGCTCCGCGTCGAGGAGCGCCACGTACTCGGCATGCCGGCCGCCGCGCGCGTACAGCCGCTCGAGCGCATCGACCGCCGCTGCGAAATGCGGCACCAGCACGAGCGCGTCCTGCAGCGCCTTGTGCGCCTCGGTGTCGCGCCCGAGATGCTCCCACGCCGCCGCCGCCTGCAGGTGCGCCGTCGCCGCCCAGAGCACGTCGGCCTTGCCGGTCGGCGTCCCGTCGGAGTTGGCCAGCTCGGCTTCGGCCGCCCACAAGGTCGCCAGCCGCTCCCAGTCGCGCGCGAACAGCGCAGTGCGCTCGCGCGCGATGGTGAGCCCGAGGTGCCCCGGCTCGTCGCGCGCCACCTCGGCCTCGACGGCATCGGCCTCGGCGGCCTTGCCGGCGCGACGCAGCGCCTCGGCACGCTCGAGCCTGAGCCCGATCTTGCGCGCCGCCGGCGCCGCTTCGACGCGGCCGGCCAGCAGATCGGCCAGCTCGTCCCACTTGCCGAGCGACGCCGCCTGCTCCGCCAGCTCCCGCGCGATGAGCGGCTCGCCCGGCGCCGCCGTCAGGGCCGCCTGCAGATATCCCCACGACCGCTCGCCTTCGCCGCGCTCCCGGGCCAACAGCGCCTGTCGCCGCCGCAGCGCCACCAGCCGGTCGGTCTCGGCGAGCCGCTGCTCGACGGGCAGCTCGGCCAGCCGCGCGCTCAGCCGCGCGGCGCGCTCGTCGAGCACAGCCAGAAGATCGTCGGTGCGACCGGCCCGCTCCGCCTGCCGCTCCAGCTCGTCGAGGACGCGCTGCGCGTCGACGCCGATGGCCAGCGCCTCGCGCAGGAGCGCCTGCGCCTGCTCGGGTGATCCGCCATCGACCGACTCCTGCAGGCGCGCCAGATCGATCAGCAGCGCCACCTTGCGTCCCGGCTCCGCCGTCGCATCGGCCAGCCCGCGCCAGATCCGACCGAGCGCCGCCAGATCGCGGTCGCGGGTGGCGCCTTTCTCGAGCGCCATCCAGGCGGCCAGCGCCTGCGGATGGGCCTCGATCGCCTTGTTGTAGCAGTCGACCGCGCCCGCCGGATCGTTCAGCCGATCCTCGAGCAGCTCGCCCTTCTCCACCAGGAGCTCGGCGCGCTCGTCCTGGCTCTTGGCGAACCGAATCTCCGCATCGAGCAGCTTCTGTAGATTGGGCCACAGCGCGCGCCGCTCGAAGACGCGCCGGATGGCCCACAAATTCGGCTTGAGCGTCGCGTCCGACTGCAGCGCCCGCGCGTAGGCCTTGACCGCCGCGCCCTCGTCGCCGGCACGCGCCTCGGTCAGCTCCCCGATCTCGTGCTGATAGAGCGCCGTGCGCGCCTTGTCCGGCTCGCCGTGCGCCAGCGCCTCCAGCTCGCGCTCGTAGAGCGCGACCAGCCGCAGATGCGCGCCCTCGCCGAGCAGATGTTGCGCATCCGCGACCGCCTGATCGAGCGCGCTCGGCCCCTCCGGCACGATCTCGTCGAGGTCTTCCTCGAGCACCGCGTCATCGTCGACAGTCTCGACGTCGGAGTCGTCCATCGTATGGATTTCGCCGTCGCCGTTGTCGGCGCCGTTGCCTTCGTGCGGCATCGCCGGCGGCATGCGCACGGACTGGAGCTCGACGCCGCGCGCGGCCGTCGGCTCCGTGGCCGCCGTCCGCTCCGGCGGTTTCATCACGTCCGCCAGCGACTTCACCCGCGTGACCATGTCCTCGTCGTCGTCGTCCCCAACGCTACCGATCCCGGGCAGATGGGTCCCGGCGACGTGGGTGACGTCCGAGTCGACACCTTCGGGTGGGTCCGGCGGCGGCGGCACCTCGGTGCCGTCCTTCTCAGTGGACATGGGTGGGCGCGGGTCCTCGGCCATCCATTGTATGGGAACGCCCACGGGAATCAACCGGTTTTCCCGTTCTTGACGGCGAGTTAGGGCTCCGGTAACCAAAGCGCGCATGCACACGAGCACTGTCGTCTTGGGCGATGACCGGTTGACCCTCGAAGCCATCGCATCGGTGGCTCGCGCCGGGGCCAACGTGCGGCTCGGCGCGGACGCGCGCGCGCGCATCGACGCCGCGCGGCATGTCGTCGATCGGATCCAGGACGGCGGTGACGCGGCGCCGGCGGTCTACGGCGTCAACACCGGCTTCGGCTTCCTCGCCGACGTCAGGATTTCGGCCGACGAAATTCGCAATCTGCAACGCAACCTCATCCGCTCGCACGCCGCCGGCGTCGGCGACCCGCTGCCGGTACCGGTGGTGCGCGCGATGATGCTGCTGCGCGCGCAGGTGCTGTCGCTCGGGCACTCGGGCGTGCGCGCCGTCGTCGCCGATCTGCTGTGCGAGATGATCAACCGCGGGGTCAGCCCGATGATCCCGCAAAAAGGATCGGTCGGCGCGTCGGGAGATCTGGCGCCGCTGGCGCACCTGGCGCTCGTGCTCATGGGCGAAGGCGAAGCCTTCGTCGACGGCAAGCGGCTGCCGGGCGCCGCGGCGCTGGCCGCGGTCGGCCTCGCGCCGGTGCGCTTCGAAGCGAAGGAAGGCATCTCGCTCGTCAACGGCACGCAGTGCATGACCGCCATCGGCGCGCTGGCGCTCATCGACGCCGAGGACGCGGCGCGGCTGGCCGACCTCATCGGCGCCATGTCGCTGGAGGCGCTCAAAGGCACGCCGCGCGCGTTCGATCCGCGCATCCACGCCGTGCGCCCGCACCCCGGCCAGGCGACGAGCGCGCGCAACCTCGCGCGTCTGCTTGCAGACTCCGGCATCGTCGCGTCGCACAAGAACTGCGGCAAGGTGCAGGACGCCTACTCGTTGCGCTGCATGCCGCAGGTGCACGGCGCCACGCGCGACGCGCTCGGCTACGCGCGGCAGGTGCTCGAGGTCGAGGCGTCGTCGGCGACCGACAACCCGCTCGTCTTCGCCGACGCGGACGAGATGGTCTCGGGCGGCAACTTCCACGGTCAGCCGGTGGCGCTGGCGCTCGACTTCGCCGGCATCGCCGTCGCCGAGCTGGCCAACATCGCCGAGCGGCGCATCGAGCAGATGGTCAACCCGCACCTGTCGTCGGGGCTGCCGGCGTTCCTGTCGCCCGAGTCGGGCCTCAACTCGGGTTACATGATGGCGCAGGTGACGGCAGCGGCGCTGGTCTCGGAGAACAAGATCCTGGCCCACCCGGCCTCGGTCGACTCGATCCCGTCGTCGGCGGGCCGCGAGGATCACGTGTCGATGGGCGTGCACGCCGCCGACAAGCTCGCCCGCATCGTCGACAACGTGCGCAACGTCCTCAGCATCGAGCTCCTGTGCGCGGCGCAGGGCATCGACCTGCGCGCACCCTATCGGCCCGGCCCGGCGCTCGACCACGCGCATGCGACGCTGCGCGCGCGGGTGCCCAAGCTGGAGGTCGATCGTCACGTCGGCAACGACATCGCGACCGTGCGCCGGGCGATCGACGACGGCAGCATCGTGGCCGCTGCCCGTCGTCACATCGAGCTAGAGTGACCTCGCGTAGCGCGCCGTGAACCTTGGCGCCGCCGCGCGCGCTGCTATAGTGGCGCGCGTGGACGAAGACAGTGCGCGATTGCTGCTGGCCGCCGAGGCGCTCGAGATCGGGGCGGACGGCGAGCTGACGGCCGTCGCGCGCAACACGTTCGGCGGCGCCGAGGCCGCGTTCAAGCTGCGCATCCGCGGCGGGATGCAGCCGTCGCGCGTCGGTGGCGAGGTCAATCCGTTGGCCCACGTCGCGCCCGATGCGGTGGTGCTGTCGTCGCTCGGCGACCCGACCGAGCGCTTCATCGAAGCGGCCGCGGTGGCGCTCGATCAGCCGGCGCCGCCGCCGAAGTCGCGCTGGCGCAAGCTGTTCGGCAGCGGCCCCGTCACCGGCGAAGCGCGCTTCGGGGCGCTCTTGGTTTCGCGCGAGGGCGACCCATCCTCGCCGCGGACGCTGCACCTCAAGCTCTTCTGCGAGGGCGGCGAGCTCTACCTCGACATCGATGTGCCCAATCGGCGCGTCTCGCTCGTCGAGAAGGATCCCGAGTTTCGCACCGCGGTCTGGAAGGCGCTGGCGGCCTTGGTCGGATTGGCGTGACGCTCGCTGCGCACGAGCGCCGCTGGGCGACGGTGATCGCGGGCGCGCTCATTCCGCCCGGCGCGCTCGGCGGCCGGCTCGCCGGCATCGACGTGGGCGCGCGCTACGCGGCCGAGTGCGCGCGCTCGCCGTGGCACGCGGCGCTCTTGCTGCGCGCCACGCTCTACATCGCCTGGCTGGCGCCGATCTTCCTCTACGGCCGGCTGCGCACCTTCGGCAGCCTCGATGCGCTTGGGCAGGCGTCGCTGCTCGAGCGGCTGCTCGCGCACCGCGTGTACGTCCTGCGCATGGCGGCCATGTTCTTGAAGCTGACCTTGTGCACGCTCGTTCTCGGCGACGAGCCGACGCTGAAGCAGATCGGCGCCTACCGGTTGACCGGTTGATGGCATGAGCGCCGCGCGCTTCATCGACGCCTCGCACAGTGGCCTGCCCGTCGACGAGGTCGACTTCGTCATCGTCGGCTCGGGCGCCGGCGGCGGCGCGGCCGCGCGCATCCTGGCGGCATCGGGTGCGCGCGTCGTGGTGCTCGAGGAAGGGCCGCACATCGACGCGCGCACGCTCGGCACCAACGCCGGCGCCTCGATGGCGCGGCTGTTTCGCGCCGGCGGCAAGCAGGCCGCGTTCGGGCGCGCGACGACCCCGATCCTCCAGGGCGCCTGCGTCGGCGGCACCACCTTCGTCAACTCGGCGATCGTGTGGCGGCTGCCGGAGAAGATCCTGCACCACTGGCACGAGCGCTTCGGCCTCGCCGACGGCCTGCCGCAGCGGGCGCTCGACGACGCCGCGACCATCATAGAGGACGAGCTGTCGGCGCGCCCGGTCGTCGAGGGGGTCACCTCCAATCGCCAGGATCTCTTGCTGCGCACCGGCGCCAACGCGATCGGCGTCGAGGGGCGCTTCATCCATCGCTACGAGAAGGGCTGTCGCGGCTCGAGCCGCTGTCTGCACGGCTGCCCGCACGAGGCCAAGCAGTCGACCGCGGTGACCTCGCTCAGGCGCGCCGCCGCCGACGGGGCGCACGTGGTCGCGCACGTGCGCGTCCGCAAGATCGAGCGCAAGGGCGGGCGCGCCGTCGCCGTCACCGGTCGCATCGGCGGCGACGGTCCCGAGGCGGGCCAGCCGTTCCGCCTCGCCGCGCGCCGCGCCGTCATCGTCGCCGGCGGCGTCATCCAGTCGTCGAACCTCCTGTGGCGCTCGGGCGCGCGCATGGCGCACCTCGGGCGCCACTTCATGTCGCATCCGGGCACCGCGGTGATGGGGCTCTACCCTGCCCGCGTCGACGCCTGGACCGGCGCCTCGCAAGGCTACGAGGCCTTCGGCATGCGCGACACGCTCGGCGTGAAGTTCGAATCGATCAACGTGCCGCCCGAAGTGACCGCGGCGCGCCTGCCCGGTGCCGGCGCGCGCTTCGCCGAACGGCTCGCCGAGCTGCCCTACGTCGCCAACTGGTCGGTGGCGCTGCGAGCCGACGCCGAGGGCAGCATCCGCCCGTCGCTCTGGTTCGGCGATCTGGTGCGCTACGATCTCGTGCCGCACGATCTCGAGCGGCTGCGCGACGCCATGCGCACGCTGGCCTCGATGCACTTCGCCGCCGGCGCGCGCGAGGTGCTCACGGGCGTCAGCGGCCTGCCCGAGACGCTCCGCTCTCCCGACGAGCTGGAGCTCTTCGCACGCGCGCCGCTCGATCCGCGCGCCTACAGCCTCATCATGACGCACCTGTTCGGCGGCTGCCGCGCCGGCCGCGACCCGTCGACGAGCGTCGTCGACCCCACGCTCAAGGTCCACGGCGTCGACGGGCTCTACGTGATGGACGCCAGCGTCTTCCCCACCAACACCGGCGTCAACCCGCAGCACTCGATCATGAGCGTGGCCACCGTCGCCGCCACGCGCCTCGCCGGCTGATCGTCGGCGCGCCGCGACGGCCTCAGCCGACCTCGCCCGTCGGTGCGCGTTCGATGAGCTCGATGCGATTGCCGAACGGATCGCGCAGCTCGAAGCGGCGCAGCCCGGCGATGCGATCACCGTCGACGATCTCGATGCCGGCCGCCTCGAGGCGCGAGCGCCACGCGTCGAGCTTGGTGACCTCGTAGGCGACGTGGGCGCGGGTCTTGTCGCGCTCGACGCCGGGCGACTCGACGCCGATGTGGAGCTGCCGGTCGCCGGCCTGCATCCATAATCCGCCGCGCGCGCGCAGCGGCTGCGGCTTGTCGAGCTCCGCCATGCCGAGGAGCCCGCCGTAGAAGCGGCGCGCCTGCGCCTCGCCGCCGGTCGGAATCATGATCTGCGCGTGATGGATCGACGCCACCCGCGGCGGCAGGATGTCGTCGACCTTGGCCATGATGTCGGCCGGCGCGTAGTCGGGCCCGCCCGACGGCGCCACCGACTGAAAGACCGAGAGCTGCTCCTTCTTGACCACCATGCGGCGCGCCTCGAGATCGCTCACGCCGATGCGCTCGTGAAAAGCGATCTCGGCGCCGTCCTCGAGCGTCTCGTGGATCTCCGACAGCTCGCGCAGCCCGAGGAAGCGCTGGCGCACGCGGCGGCCCGACGGATTTTCGTACTCGCTCTCCGCGTCGCGACCGAGGCGCAGCGCCTTGTCGTGCGCCTCCTCGGGCGACTCCGCCTCGATGAGGCAGGTGTTGACGTGCACCACGCCGCGCGGGTCGTCTTGCACGTCGAACTGTACGACCATGTCCGCCAGATACCAGCTCACGGCGTGATTGTACCCTCTCTCCGACGCACGATTGTACCTTGCGATCACCGTGCTAAGGTGCGCGCCATGTCGCAACCTCGCACCGTCCGAGCGCCCCGCGGCACCACCCTGCGCTGCAAGGGTTGGCCGCAAGAGGCCGCGCTCCGGATGCTCATGAACAACCTCGATCCCGACGTGGCCGAGCGTCCCGACGATCTCGTGGTCTATGGCGGCACCGGCAAGGCGGCGCGCAGCTGGGAGGCGTTCGACGTCATCGTCCGCGAGCTGGAGCAGCTCGGCGACGACGAGACGCTGCTGGTGCAGTCGGGCAAGGCGGTCGGCGTCCTGCGCACGCACGCCGATGCGCCGCGCGTGCTGCTCGCCAACTCCAACCTCGTGCCGCACTGGGCGACGTGGGAGAAGTTCTGGGACCTCGAGAAGGCGGGCCTGATCATGTACGGCCAGATGACGGCCGGCTCGTGGATCTACATCGGCACGCAGGGGATCTTGCAGGGGACCTACGAGACCTTCGCCTCGGCGGCGCGCGTGCACTACGGCGAAGGCGCCGATCTCCGCGGCAAGCTCGTGGTCTCGGGCGGCCTCGGCGGCATGGGCGGCGCGCAGCCGCTCGCGGTGACGATGAACGGCGGCGTCTTCCTCGGCATCGACGTCGATCCGACGCGCATTCAGCGGCGCCTCGAGACCCGCTATCTCGACGAGCAGGCCAAGGACCTCGACGACGCCCTGGCGCGTTGTGCGCGCGCGCAGAAGGAAGGGCGCGCGCTCTCGGTGGGGCTGGAAGGGAACTGCGCGCGGGTGTTGCCCGAGCTGGTGCGGCGCGGCGTCGTGCCCGACCTCGTGACCGATCAGACCTCCGCTCACGATCCGCTGCGCGGCTACCTGCCGGCGGGCGTGGAGCTCGGCCAGGCGGAGGAGCTGCGCCAGCGCGATCCGCAGAAGTACGTCGAGCTGGCGCGCCAGTCGATGGCGGAGCACGTGCGCGCGATGATCGATCTCAAGCGGCTCGGCGCGCACGCGTTCGACTACGGCAACAACCTGCGCGGACAGGCGGTGCTGGCCGGCGTCGACGGCTTCAAAGAGATCCCCGGCTTCGTGCCGGCCTACATCCGGCCGCTCTTCTGCGAGGGCAAGGGGCCGTTCCGCTGGGCGGCGCTCTCAGGCGATCCCGAAGACATCGCGGTGACCGATCGCGCCGTCGCCGCGCTCTTCCCCGACAACGCGCATCTGCAGCGCTGGCTCACGCTCGCGGCCGAGCGCGTGCAGTTCCAGGGGCTGCCGTCGCGCATCTGCTGGCTCGGCTACGGTGAGCGCCACAAGGCGGGCCTCCTGTTCAACGAGCTGGTCAGGACCGGGAAGGTCAAGGCGCCGCTCGTCATCGGGCGCGATCACCTCGACGCCGGATCGGTGGCGTCGCCCAATCGCGAGACCGAAGCGATGCGCGACGGCTCCGACGCCATCAGCGACTGGGTCTTTTTGAACGCGCTCATCAACTGCGCGGCGGGCGCGACCTGGGTGAGCGTGCATCACGGCGGCGGCGTCGGCATGGGCTACTCGCAGCACGCCGGCATGGTCGTCGTCGCCGACGGCACCGAGGCGGCGGCGCGGCGGCTCGAGCGCGTCCTGACCACCGACCCGGCGATGGGCGTTCTGCGCCACGCCGATGCCGGCTACCCGGAGGCGCTCGAGTTCGCCGCCGAGCATGGGCCGCGGGTGCCGCATGTTCGGTAGCGTCCTCATCGAGAACATCGGCGAGCTGCTCACCTGCACCGGCGACGGCCGCGTGCACGACGGCGGCGGCGCGGGCTCCGGCGGCGGCATCGGCCTCGTGCGCAACGCCGCGGTCGCCATCCGCAACGGCCGCGTCGTCTACGCCGGCCCGACGGCGGAGCTCCCGCCCGGCTTCGGCAGCGACGAGCGCATCGACGCGCACGGCCAGCTGGTCACGCCGGGCCTGGTCGATCCGCACACGCATCTCGTGTTCGCCGGGTCGCGCGCGGGCGAGTTCGATCTGCGCAACCAGCGCAAGTCGTACCTCGAGATCCAGCAGGCGGGCGGCGGCATCCTGGCGACGGTGACCGCGACCCGCGCGGCCAGCGATCAGGCGCTGCACGAGGGCGCGTTGGCGCGCCTCGACCGCTTCCTCGCGCAGGGCGTGACGCTGGTCGAGGCCAAGACCGGCTACGACCTCACCATCGCCGGCGAGCGGCGCCTCCTGGCGGCGCTGCAGGCGGCGCGCGAGTCGCACGTGGTCGACGTCTCGCCGACGCTGCTCGCGCACGTGCCGCCGCCGAACGGCGAGCGCGCGCGCTTCGTACGCGCCTTCTGCGACGAGCTCATCCCCACCACCAACGCCGACGCCGTCGACGTCTACTGCGACGAGGGCGCCTTTTCGCTCGCCGAGACCCGCGCCATCCTCGAGGCGGGCAAGCGCCACCGCAAGCGGCTGCGCGTGCACGCCGAGCAGTTCACGTACACCGGCGCCGCCGAGCTGGCCGCGGAGCTCGGCGCCACGTCGGTCGAGCATCTCGAGCAGCTCTCGCCCGAGGCGCCTGCGAAGCTCGCCGCCGCCGGCGTCGTGTGCAACCTGCTTCCCGGCGCGGCGCTCACGCTCAAGCTGCCGTGGCCCGACGCGGGCCGCCTCTACGCGGCGGGCTGCACCGTCGCGCTCGGGACCGATTGTAACCCTGGCTCGTCGCTGTCCGAGTCGCTGCCGCTCATGATGACGCTGGCCTGCACCCAGATGGGCCTCTCGGCGGCGCAGGCGTGGCTCGGCGTCACGCGCGCCGCCGCGCTCTCGGTCGGCCGCGACGACGCCGGCCAGCTGGCGCCGGGGGCGCGCGGGGATCTCGTGATCTGGGACGCCGACGATCATCGTCAGGTCCCGCAACACTATGGTGTACCGCTGGCGCGCACCGTGATCGTGCGCGGCGTGGTCGCCTACAGGAGAGAGTCATGAACCTCATATCGATCATCGTCTTCGCGCAGGTCGCCGCGACCGCTCCGGCCCCTTCGGCAGCTCCCGCCAAGCCGCCGGCTCCGAGCACCACCATCGCGGACGCGAAGCCGTGGGCCGGCAATCCCAACGTCATCACCAGCCGCGTGCCCGACGCCGCGCCCGAGGTGCGTGCGCGCGTGCGCCAGTATCTGAACGCGCGCGCCGCGTCGTTGCGCGACATCTCGGCCGACGGCAAGCAGCTGCTCATCGCCACCCGTTTCGCCGACACCAACCAGCTCCACGTCGTCGACCATCCGCTCGGCGCCCGCGCGCAGCTCACCTTCGCCGATGAGCCGATCGGCCTCGCGCAGTTCGCGCCCGGCGATCCCAACACCGTCTACTATCTGTCGGACGTCGGCGGCGGCGAGTTCTTCCAGCTGTTCAAGCTCGACCGCAAGAGCGGCCGCTCGACGCTGCTCACCGACGGCAAGAGCCGCCACGACACCTTCGAGGTCTCGGCCGACGGCAAGCGCATCGCCTACAGCGGCACGGGCCGCAACGGCAAGGACACCGACGTCTACCTCGCCGACGCGGCGACGCCGACGCAGGGCAAGATCCTGGTCCAGGCCGAAGGCTCGTGGCAGCCGTCGGACTTCGCGCGTGACGGCTCGAAGCTCCTGGTGGTGCACGAGCGCGCCATCGACGACGCCGATCTCTGGGTCGTCGACACCGCCACCGGCGACAAGAAGCTCCTCAGCCCCGACGTCAAGCTCAAGGGCAAGGCGGGCATTCGCAGCGCCGCCTTCTCCAGCGACGGCAAGAGCGTCTGGATCGTCACCGACCGCTACTCCGACTTCGCCGAGCTCTATCGCGTCGATCTGGCCAAGCCCGACGCGGAGCCGGCGGCGATCTCGCGCGGCATCCCGTGGGACATCGAGCATGTGGCCGCGTCCGCCGACGGCAAGACCGTCGCCTTCAGCGTCAACGAGAACGGCCTCTCCAAGCTCTACCTGTACGACGTCGCCAAGAAGAGGCGCGAAGCGGTGGCGACGCCGGCCGGCCTCATCGGCGACCTCAAGTTCCCGCTGCGCACGTCGGATACGCTGTCGCTGACGCTGTCGACGTCGCGCTCGCCGTCCGACGTCTGGCAGCTCCCGCTCAAGGGCAAGCGCCAGATGGTGCAGTGGACGCGCTCGGAAGTCGGCGGGCTCGACACCGCGCGCTTCCCCGAGGCGCAGCTGGTGACCTATCCGTCGACCGACAACGTGACGGTCTCGGCGTTCCTCTATCGCCCCGAGAAGCACGAGGGCAAGGTGCCCGTCGTCGTCATCTGGCACGGCGGTCCCGAGGGGCAGTCGCGTCCCAACTTCAGCTCGACGGTGGCGCTGCTCACCGCGGAGCTGGGGGTCGCCGTCTTGATGCCTAACGTGCGCGGCTCCGACGGCTACGGCAAGAAGTTCCTGCAGCTCGACGACGGTATCAAGCGCGAGGCGAGCCTGGCCGACATCGGCGCCACCCTCGATTGGATCGGCAAGCAGCCCGATCTCGATGCGTCGCGCATCGGCATCTACGGCGGCTCGTACGGCGGCTATATGACGCTGGCGACGGCGGCGTTCTTCCCGGCGCGCATCCGCGCCGCTTGCGACGTGGTCGGCATCTCCAGCCTGCCGACCTTCCTCGAGCACACGCAGGCCTACCGCCGCGATCTCCGTCGCGTCGAGTACGGTGACGAGCGCATTCCCGAGGTGCTGGCGGTGCAGAAGCGCATCTCGCCGCTCAACAGCGTCGACAAGATCCAGGCGGCGATGTTCGTGCAGCAGGGCAAGAACGATCCGCGCGTGCCGCAGTCCGAGGCGGAGCAGATCGTGTCGGCGCTGCGCAAGCGCGGCAAGGACGCGTGGTACATGCTGGGCCTCAACGAAGGCCACGGCTTCCAGAAGAAGGAGAACCGCGACCTGGCCACGCTGGCCACCTTCCTCTTCTTCCAGCAGACGCTGGCGCCGGCTCCGAAGTCGGCGTCGCGCTGATTCGCTCCTTCTTCGCTACTTCCCGCTGAGCTTCGAGATCGTCTGCTCGATGCGCTTCTTGTTGGGCGCATCCTTCACCATCGTCAGCGCCTTGCCGTAGTTGTCGCTGGCCGCCTTCTTGTCACCCTTGAGCAAATAGGCCTCGGCGAGGCTGTCGTACGCATTCCACGACGCCGGGTGCGCGCTCACGTTCTGCTGGAAGATCGCGATCGCCTCGTCGACCTTCTTCTGGCCTATGAGCCCGTAGCCGTACTGATTCAAATCGGCTTCGGTCGCGATCTGCATCGAGTGCGCGCGCAGCGTCGACGCGCTCCTGGTATCGCCCTTCTTCTCGGCGATGGCCGCCTTGACCGACACGTTGTTGAAGGTCTCGCGCATCGCGATCGAGCGGTCGACCATCTTCTGCGCTTCCTCGAGATTGCCGCCGTGGCCGACCCAGTAGCGGGCCGCCTGCGCCCACGCGTCGGGATTGAACTGCGGCGCGCCGTGCAGCTCGTCGCGCATGTGCGCCATCACCACCGCCGGCGTGTCGACGTCAATCTTGATCGGCAGCCGCAGCTTCTCCCAGCGCAGCGCCGCCGTCACCGAGCTCTCGGTCGGATCGTCGAAGCGATACGACAGCCGCTCTTCGAACGCGTCAGACGCCTGCGGTGTCACGGTGATCCGCAGCGCATCGTCCTTGGCGTCATAGGCATAGCTGCCCCAGCCGCTCGAGATCTTGTTGAAGATGACGGTCCAATCCTTCGCGGTCGGGATGGTGTGCAGACCGTAGGTGCCGGCCGCCAGCGTCTTGCCGCCGACCTTGACCGGCGACGAGAACGAAATGGTCGTGTTCTCGTTGGCGCCCGCGCGCCAGACCTCGCCGAACGGCACCAGCTCTCCCCAGACCTTGCGTCCCCCGACGGCAGGACGGTGATAGCTGACCTTGATGTTGGTGAGCCCGATGGTCTGCTCGACCTGGGCGGCGGGGCTCGGCTCGGGAACCTTGAGCCCCTGTTGCGCCGCGGCGGGCCCCGCAGCGATGGCTAGTGCAAGGACGCTTAAGACGATCGTTTTTGTGCGCATGAGGTATCCAACACCGAAGTTGACAAAAGGTTCAACTGTCACCGAACAGCTTCATCTGATCGCCGCTCTTCGGCGGTCGCAGGAAGGTCGTCGGTCGCGGCCCTCCCGCTTTCGGGTCGTCATCGTCGCCCATGTGAGACACGTTGAGCCCGAGTCGGCGGCAAGTGGTATCGAACAAAGCCTGCGCGGCGGCCGCGTATTGCCCCTCGCCCTCCTGCCGCTTGCCCCAGCGCGAGTCGTAGAGCTTGCCGCCGCGGGTCTCGCGCACGCGCGACAGGATCCGCTCCGCCCGCAGCGGCAGCGCCGCCCGGACGCGCTCGATGAAGACGTCCTTCACCGGCCCCGGCAGCCGCAAGAAGATCAGCGCCGCGCGTGTCGCTCCCGCCGCCGCCGCCGCCGTCAGGATCTCCGCGATGTCCTGATCGCCGAGCCCCGGGATCATCGGCGCGACGTTGACCCCGACGCTCAACCCCGCCTCCGCCAGCCGCTGGATCGTCTTGATGCGCCGCTGCGGCGTCGCCACGTAGGGCTCGATCGCGCGCGCATGCTCGGGGTCCCAGAACGGAATCGAGATGCTGATTCCGACCCGCGTCACCTCGTTGAGCCGCGCGAGCACATCGATGTCCCGCTCGATGAGCGGCGCCTTGGTGATGATCCCGACCGGGTTGCGAAAATCCGCGCACACCTCGAGACAGCCGCGCGTCAGCCGGTACGACGCCTCGAGTGGTTGATAGCAGTCGGTCACCCCGCTGAACACCACGAGGTCCCCCTTCCACGACTTCGCCTCGAACGCCTCGCGCAACAGCTCCGGCGCCCGCGGCTTGACCACGATCTTCCGATCGAAGTCGGTGCCCGCGCCGAAGCTCAGATACTCGTGGCCGGGACGAGCGTAGCAATAAGCACAGGCGTGCTGGCAGCCGCGGTACGGGTTGACGCTGAAGTCGAAGCCGACGTCGGGGCTGTCGTTGGTGGCGAGGATCTTCCGGGTGTGGTCCTCGAAGATCTCGAGCCGCGCTTCGGGCGCCTCGCCGAAGTACTCCACTTCGCTCGAGAGCCACGGGTTCGGCGGATTGGAGATAGGGCGCAGCGTCACGCGTTCGTTGTAAGCTGAACGCGTGTTCAGGTCAAGCGCGAACCACGAAGTTGATGAGCCGGCCCGGGACGAACACGACCTTGACCACTTCCTTGCCTTCGATCCACGGCTTCACCGTCGAGAGCCCGCGCGCCTGCGACTCGACCGCCTCGCGCGCCGCCTCCGGATCGGTCTCGACCTGACCGCGCAGCTTGCCGTTGACCTGCACCGGGTAGACGACCTGCTTCTTGGCCGCGACCGCCGGGTCGTAGGTCGGCCAGGGATGCGTGACCAGCATCTCCGCCTCGGGATGGCCGAGCCGCCGCCACATCTCTTCGGCCAGATGCGGCGCCATCGGCCCCAGCAGCCGCACTACCGCCTCCACCGCATCGCGATCGACCGCCGTCGCCGCGTAGATGACGTTGACCAGCTCCATGATCGCCGCGATCGCGGTGTTGAACTTGAAGCTCTCGACGTCCTCGGTCACGCGCTTGATCGTCGCGTGCGTCTTCTGCCGCACCTCGTCCGACCCGCGCTCGGCGAAGCCCGCGGTCGCGTGCTTCTCGACCATGCGATTGACGCGATTCAAAAAGCGCCACGCGCCCTCGACGCCGGCGTCGTTCCACTCGAGCAGCGAATCGGGCGGCGCCGCGAACAGCGAGAAGATGCGCACCGTATCGGCGCCGTATTTTTCGATCAGCGGCAGCGGCTCGACGACGTTCTTGAGCGACTTCGACATCTTTTCCGTGCGCCCGATGACGACCGGCTTACCGCAATGCGCGCAGGCGCCGTCTTTCACTTCCTCCGGATACAGATAGTCGTGGTCGGGGCAGCGGAAGGTCTCCTTGACCACCATGCCCTGGTTGAGCAGCGACGTGTACGGCTCGTCGATGTTCTTCGGGATCCAATTCCAGTCGCGCAGCATCTTGGTGAAGAAGCGCGCATAGATGAGGTGCTTGGTCGCGTGCTCCACGCCGCCGATGTACTGATCGACCGGCATCCAGTACTCGACCTCCTTCGGATCCAGCCACTGCGCCGTATGCGGCGAGCAATAGCGCAGCTCGTACCACGACGACTCCATGAAGCCGTCCATGGTGTCGGTCTCGCGCGTCGCCGGCCCGCCGCAGGTCGGACAGGTCGCCTTCGACCACGTCGGGTGCGCCGCCAGCGGCGAGCGCCCGCCCTCGGCCAGGGTCACGTCGTCGGGCAGCCGCACCGGCAGCTCCGCGTCGGGCACCGGCAGATAGCCGTGCTCCGCGCACTTGACCATCGGGATGGGGCAGCCCCAATAGCGCTGCCGCGACAACAGCCAATCGCGCAGCCGATAGGTCACCGTCGGCTGCCCGGCCCTGGCCGTGATCTTCGCCTTGGCCGACTCGTTGTCGAGGCCGTCGAACTCCCCCGAATGGACCAGCTTGCCCGGACCGCTGTACGCCTCTTTCATCGTCGCCACGTCGAGCGGCGGCTCACCGTCGGGCTGAATGACGACGCGCTTGTCGAGCCCGTAGCGGGTCGCGAACTCGAAGTCGCGCTGATCGTGCGCCGGCACCGCCATCACCGCGCCGGTGCCGTAGTCCATCAGCACGAAGTTGGCGACGTAGACCGGCAGCTCGGCGCCGGTGAGCGGATGCGTGCAGCGCAGCCCCGTATCGACGCCGCGCTTCTCGTAGTCTTCGGCGCCGCGCTTGATCTTGTCTTCCTTGGAGACCTCGGCGGCGAACGCCTTGGCCTCGGCCGTCGCGCGCTGCATGAGCGGATGCTCGGCCGCGATCGACATGAAGGTGACGCCGTAGAGCGTGTCGGGCCGCGTGGTGAAGACCTCGATGCCGCCGTCCTTCATCGGGAACTCGATGCGCGCCCCCTCGGAGCGCCCGATCCAGTTCTCCTGCATCTTGAGGACCTTCTCGGCCCACTTGAGCTTGCCCATGTCGGCGAGCAGCTCGTCGGCGTAGGCGGTCACCTTCAAGAACCACTGCTCGAGCTCACGCTGCTGTACGACCGAGCGGCAGCGCCAGCACAGCCCGTCCTCGACCTGCTCGTTGGCCAAAACGGTCTGGTCGACGGGGCACCAGTTGACGACCGCCGCCTTGCGATAGGCCAGCCCCTTTTTGAACATCTCGATGAAGATGCGCTGCTCGTGAACGAAGTATTCGGGCTCGCAGGTGGTGACCTCGCGATCCCAGTCGTAGGAGAGGCCGAGCAGGACGAACTGCTCGCGCATGTGGCCGATGTTCTGCAGCGTCCAGGCGCGCGGATGCACCTTGGCTTTGATGGCCGCGTTCTCCGCCGGCAGACCGAACGCGTCCCACCCCATCGGATAGAGCACCGCCTCGCCGCGCATGCGGTGCACGCGCGCGACGACGTCGCCGATGGTGTAGTTACGGACGTGCCCCATGTGGAGTCGCCCAGACGGATAGGGGAACATCTCCATGATGAAGAATTTCTTCTTCGCCGGATCCCGGACGGCGCGGAAGACCCCGGCGCGCTTCCAGGTCTCCTGCCACTTGGGCTCGATGGCGCGGGGGTCGTAACGATCCTCTTTCTCTGACGACATGGCCAATCGGGTATAGCATGGCGACGCGTGCGCATTCACGTCGGCATGATGGCCCTCGCCGCGCTCGTCTTCGGGGCGCTGGGCGGCGGCTGCGGCGGGGATACGGTGCTGCGCCTGACCGTCCTTCCCGGCGTGGTGCCGCGGCCGACGGCGTTGCGCATCACGGTCACCGGCGGCGGCATCGTCGCGGCGCCGCTTCGCGTGTCGCCGGTGGCGCTGCCCGGCACCGTCGTGGTGCATGGCCTCGGCGCGGCCGCCTCCCGCATCTGCGTCGCCGTCGAGGGACTCGACGCGTCGGACACGCTCGTGTCGCAAGGTTCGACGACGGTGACGCTGGCTCGAGACCACACCACGGCGGGCGAGGTCACGCTCGGCGCGCCCACGAGCGCGCTGCCGTGCGAGAGCGTCGACAGCGACCTGGGCGTCCCCGGCGGCGACCTGGGCGACCTGGCGGGCAAGGACGCCGCAGCCCCCTGTCCCGCCGGTGCCACGTTCTGCGACGACTTCGAGAGCGCCGACACCAGCCGCTGGACCCTCGTCGACATCAAGCGCGATCTCGGCACCGAGCTGACCGTCCAGTCGGCGCGCGTCTACCAGGGCAGCCGCGCGCTCGAGGTCGTCGCCACCGGCACCGTCGGCGTCGAGAATTACGCCGTCGTGCAGAAGAACTTTCCGCCCACCGCGCCGCCCTTCGCCGTGCGCACGATGTTCTATTCGGTCCAGAACCTGAGCCACTTCACCATGGTGATGTCGGTCTACGACGGCAGCACCCACGGCTTCTCGATGGGCGGCGACAGCGATACGGCCTGGGTCATCACCGAGGACCAGGCGGTCGTGCCCGACCACCACAGCGACATGGCCACCTCCGACGGCGGCCGCTGGCACTGCCTCGAGATGGTCGCCGACGCCGGCGGCAACGTCACCGGCTTCGTCGACGACAAGCCGCTCATCGGCCCCTTTGCCCGCGTCAGCGCCGTCCAGTACACCAACCTGGCCATCGGCATCGGCCGCATCGTCGTGCCCGACGTCGATGTCTTCTTCGATGACGTCGCGATCGGACCGGCGCGTTTGTACTGTCCGTAGTGGCTGTGCTAATCCACGCGGCATGGCGCCGCATGTCTACGTCGAAGATCTGAAGCACCACGTCGGCCAGGAGGTCACCCTCAAAGGCTGGCTCTACAACATGGCGGGCAAGGGGAAGCTCTACTTCCTCCAGATCCGCGACGGCTCCGGCATCGTCCAGGCCGTCGTCTCCAAGCAGGAGGTGGCGGAGGACGTGTTCGCGCGCGTCGGCACGCTCAAGCAGGAGACCTCGGTCATCGTCACCGGCACGGTGCGCGAGGACAAGCGCTCGACGCTCGGGGTCGAGGTCGGCTTGAAGGATCTGCAGATCCTTCAGCTCCCGACGGCGGACTTCCCCATCTCGCCGAAGGATCACGGCACCGCGTTCCTCATGTCGCAGCGCCATCTGTGGCTGCGCTCGAAGCGGCAGGTCGCGGTCCTGCGCGTCCGACACGAGATCATCAAGCAGATCCGCCACTACTTCGACTCGCACGGCTTCACGCTCATGGACGCGCCGATCTTCACGCCCAACGCCGTCGAGGGCACGACCACGCTCTTCCCCGTCAAATACTTCGACGACACCGCGTTCCTGACGCAGTCGGGCCAGCTCTACGGCGAGGCGGGCGCGATGGCGCTCGGCCGCATCTACACCTTCGGGCCGACCTTCCGCGCTGAGAAGTCCAAGACGCGCCGCCACCTGACCGAGTTCTGGATGGTCGAGCCCGAGGTCGCCTTCATGGACCTCGCCGGCGACATGGATCTGGCCGAGGACTTCCTCGTCAGCGTCGTGCAGGGCGTCCTCGCCAACCGCCGCCCCGAGCTGGAGATCCTCGAGCGCGACATCGCCAAGCTGGAGCGGGTGCAGAAGCCGTTTCCGCGCATCCGCTACGAGGAGGCGATCGAGATCCTCAAGAAGAAGGGCAAGGAGACCAAGTTCGGCGACGACTTCGGCGCCGACGAGGAGACCGCCATCTCCGAAGAGTTCGACCGCCCGATCATGATCCACCGCTACCCCGCCGTCATCAAATCGTTCTACATGAAACGGGATCCCGAGGACGCGCGCCTGGCGCTGGCGCTCGACGTAATCGCGCCCGAAGGCTACGGCGAAATCATCGGCGGCTCGCAGCGCGAGGATGATCTGGCGGTGCTCGAGTCACGCATCGCCGAGCACAACCTGCCGAAGGAGCCGTTCGAGTGGTATCTCGATCTGCGACGGTACGGCTCCGTTCCGCACGCCGGCTTCGGTCTCGGCGTGGAGCGCACCGTGCAGTGGATCTGCGGCCTCCACCACGTGCGCGAGACGATTCCGTTCCCGCGCCTCATGGGAAAGATCGAGCCGTAGCCGCGGCGGGGATCTACTCGGCGGTGCCGCCGCCGACCAGATCGGCGAAGATCAGTCGCTCGAGCAGCTCCTTGCCCGCCTCGTCGAGGCCGTGGAACATGACGCCCACGCGCTGGCGGGCGGCGTTGAACCAGATGATCTCGCCCTCGACCGCGAGCGGCTCGTCGGGCGGCGGCGGAACGAGCCGCAGATGCAGGCGATCGCCGAGGCGGGTGGCGAACGTGAGCGTCAGGCTCATGCCGCCGACGGCGAGCGAGTCCGACTGCAGCTCGACCGGCCGCGGGCCGCCCGCGAGCTGAACCCGCAGGCGCACATTGGCGCGCGGCGCACGACGCTGCTCGCCCGGTCCGCCCCAGCTCGAGCGCTGCCGCGCCAGGGCCCAGCGATGCAGGTCCTGCGCAATCTGCGCGCGTCGCTGCTTCTGCTGCAGCGAGAGCGGCTGGCGCTTGGTGCGGATCTGGCGGTCGAGCTCCACGAGCTCCGCCAACAGTCTCACCGCCTGCGCCGGTCCGATGACGCTCATCGCTGACACGATATCATGTGCATCCCGACGGCCGCTACCATGGCGGCGCGAACGAAAAGAAGAACCCGAAGGGCACGCGGGTGGCCGCCGAGGCCAGCTCGCCAAAGCAGCTACGATCGTTACGCACCAGCGGCACCGCCAGATCGATGGCGATGGTGGTCTGGCTGACTCCGAACCAGTCGCCAAAGATGCGGATGGTGTAGCCGACGTCGACGGCGGCGCTCTTGGAATCGGGCGCGTAGGACTCGCACGGGCTCACCAGGCCGGCCTCGACGAAGAGCGCGCCGGAGAGCCCGCGCAGATAGAGCGAGTGCAGGAGGTTGAAGTTGAGCTCGTGCGTGAACAGGTGGCGCCACTCGACGCGCGCGATGGCGCGCCAGCGGCCGAGCAGCGACTCGACGTCGTAGCCGCGCAGCCCGCCGCCGCCGCCGGCGGACAGCATCTGGCGCGCGATCTTGAGGTCGCCGAAGGTGATGGCGCCGCCGAGCGACATGGCCAGGCCGTGACCGTCGGACAGGGGAACGATCGACTCCCAGCCAGCGGCCGCCGTCGCCTGCGACAAGATGGTGCCGTCGTCGAGGATGGTCTCGGCGGCGCCGACCGACACACCGAACGACAGCTCCTTGCGCGGCTCCCACGCGAACAGGCGATCGTTGTAGCCGTAGCCGACGCCCGCCGACACCAGCGTGCCCGGCTTCTGGCCGGCGCCCACCGACTGCCCGAACGACGGATCGATGCGTGCCCCGCCGAGGGTGGCGGTGACCGCCGAGGACAGGCGGGCCTGGGTGATCTTGCGGCCGAACGAGCGCGTGTACGATCCGGTGACGCCGACCTGGGTCGACTCGGAGCGATAGACGACGAAGCGCATCGCGTGCTTGAGATCGAGGATGCGCGACAGCGAGAAGTCGAGCGACAGATCGAGCCCCAGCGTCGGGAAGAAACGCAGGAGCCCGCCGAAGTTGTTGTAGACGAACTTCCAGCGCGGCGGCACGCGATCGTCGAACTTGAGATCGTCGTTCGATCCCGGCAGGTCCTCGACGAGCCGGCCGTGCGGATCGATCTCGATGACGCTGAGCGCCGCCGGCATCTCGAAGACGTAGGTGTGCTCGCTGCCGGCGCCGTCCCAGCGCTCGGTCTGCGTGTTGCCCTTCTGGTCGACGGCGCGCACCTCGACCGGCTCGATCGGCGGATGCTCGCCGCGCTTGCCCACGCGCGCCGTGTGGCGCCAGGCCTGCTTGCCGATGCGCTCGCTCTTGATCGAAAAGAAGCGATAGTCGACTTTGGGATAGGGGCCGAGCCACTGCTTCCAGAACCAGTCGAGCGAGCCGCCCTGCACCCCCTCGGCCTCGGGACGCAGCGCGCGGCCGTCGAGCTGCGCGCGCGTGATCTTGTCGACGCCGCCGGTGCCGAAGAGATCGCGCAGCTTGGTGTAGATGGTCTTGCCGGTCGGGCGATCGTTGTTGAACTGGGTCAGCCGATCGCGCAGCGGATCGGGATCCTCGAGCGTGTAGAAGTACGACGAGGCGAACGGCACCTGCGGCGCGTACATGACGCGATCGATGGCGGGGATGAAGCTGGCCCACGCCAGGATCTCGCGCGCGAACTCCGCCTTGCGATAGGAGCGCAGCGTGTAGAGGTCGACGAGATAGCCGGCAGCCGCGCCGGGAGCCCAGCCGAAGTCGTCGGGCCGCTCCGCGGCGAGCGTGCGTCGGGCCACCCAGTCTTCGAAGATGGCGCGCGCCAGCTCGAACTCGTGGAACTTCAAGAAGCGCTGCAGCGGGAAGATGTCGAAGAGCTGGTCGCTCGCGAGCACCACGCCGCCGAGCGCCTGGGCCAGCTCGATCCGCAGCGGCCCCTCGACGATGTGCACCTCGTAGCCGCGCGGCAAGGGCGCGCCGATCTCGCCCAAAAGCTCCACCGCCTCGGCGGCGACGTCGAGCACGCGGTCGACGCGATTGGCCGGCTGATAGGGCAAGACCTGCTCGGGCGGCGAGCGCAGGCCGCGTCCCGTCGGTGACAGAAGCACGATGCGCACGCCGCGCACCGTGCGCTCGAACTGGCGCAGCCGCGGCCGCCCCACCATCAAGCTCAGCTCGGGCGCCTCACCGACGGCAAACTCGAGCCGGCGCCCACGCTCGAGCGCGCGCAGCTCGCCGTTGACCACCACATCGGCGACGTGCGCCGTGGCGACGCTCAGGGTGTAGATGCCGCGCCCCGGCATGGCGTCGAGCCCATGACCGAGCGGCGCCACCATCGGATAGAAGCCGTCGAGCGTGCAGTTGCCGTGCACGCAGCCAAAGGGCCCGAAGCGCGACGGCACCTCGACGCTGAAGTCGACCTCGACGGTGAGGCTGGCCCCCGCCGCCGCCGGCGGATCGAGCGCGACCCGGAGGAGCGTCCCCTTGCCCGCGCGCGCATGATCGCGCACCTCGACCGGCACCGCCCGCCCGTCGACCGTGACGGGGCCGGTGCGCATGTGGCCCGGGTTGAAGCTGTAGGGATAGACCCACCAGAAGTTGTAGTCGTTGAGCGCCGTGGAGCGCTGGGCGAAGCGCTCCGGATAGCGCCACAGCCACAGCTCGCCCACGGGCGCGCCGCTGTCGTTGGTGACCTCGATGCGCGCGTGCCCCTCGAGCTTGCGCGCCTCGGCGTCGACGCGCACCGAGACGTCGTAGTGCGGCGGTCCGGCCCACGCCTGGCCGCACGCGAGCAGCACGGCGACGGCGGCAGCGAGGCGGAGCATGGACTGCCGAGCTTATGACGACGCGGCGCGGACGGGAAGAGATACCCTCGCCCGGCGTCCTACTTGAGCAGCTTGAAGAGCGGCTTGTCGGTCGCCGGAATCGGCGGGATGTGATGCGACGGCGGCTGCGGCTTCGGCTTCAGCGACGAGGGGCCGGTACCGACGGCGACATACTGGGTGGTCGCCGGATAGTGCAGCGACCACTGCTCCTTCTTCGCCGGCTTGACGTGCTGCTTCTGCAAGATGTCGGCGATGGGCTCGGGCCCGCTCCAGCGCGGCATCTCGCTCTTCTCGAAGATGTAGCGCCGGCGAATGAGCGTGTAGCCCGGATAGCCCTCCTGGATCGTATAGCGCTGCCCCGACGGCGCCTCGGCGTCGCCGCGCGTGTCGTTGCCGAACGGCGTCTCGCCCTTGATCTCGCGCTCGAACACCACCTTGTAGGGGCGCTCCTTGCCGAGGAGCTCCACCTTCACCGCGCCCTGATTGACCTGGTAGTGCATCACCACCGGGAAGTCGTACGGGTTGCGCAGCTTCAAGTCCACCGACGGGTAGACCACCGTCGAGTCGAGGCCCATCGGGATATACGCGCTCGGCCGCGAGTGCGGCGTCGACGAGACGATCTCGAGCCCCGCGAAGAACGAGGCCGCGTGCAGGGTCGACGCGATCTGACACATGCCGCCGGCGAGGCCGTCGATGAGCTCGCCGCCCTGAATCACCGGCGCGACGCGATAGCCTTCCTTCTCGGTGCGATCGCCGACCACCTCGTTGAAGCTGAAGACCTCGTGCGGCTTCAAGATGTGGCCGTTCAAGTGGTCGGCGCCGACCTTCAAGTTGTAGGTGCGGTCGGAGTCGACGCCCGTCGACGAATAGTGCGTCTCCCAGTAGCCGAGCACCGTCGAGATGTCGACGTCCTTGAGATCCTGCTCCTTGACCTTGGGCCACGACAGGCCGGCGGCGAGCGGGACGCGCGCCGAGCCGGAGCGCGCGGCGTACTCGAGCGCCACCATCGAGTCGTACACGCGCAGGAGGTAGCCCGGTGTCTCCTTGGCGATGACGTGATGCTCGAGATCGAGGCGCGCGTCGAGCGGCGCGCGGTCGACGTCGTCTTTGAGCTCGGTCAAGAACTCGAGCGCCTTTAAGCGATCGACGTCGACGGGCAGATCGAGATCGACCTTGCCGCGGCGCGCGCGCGAGCGCAGCGCCACGTCGGCGAACGGGTTGCCGCTCTTGCCGGCCTTCAGCACCACCTCGCGCGCCGCCGCGCGATCGACGATGAAGCCGACGTCGCGCCGCCGCACCACGCGCTCATCGGTGCCGACGGTGAGGACGATGCGCGTGTCGAGGAACTGGTTGGCCACCTTGTCGAGCGCGCCGTCGAGCTGCGCCCAGGGCACGTCGCCGATCGGCTGCCCGCCGGCCCTGAGCCCGGCCACCGTGCGCGGCGCCTGGAGGGACCAGAGGTAGGCGCCGGCGACTACGACGAGAGCGGCCGCGATCGGCCCGAAAATCTGCCAGCGCGAGCCGTTCGTTCTTCGCATTCGGGGGAAATGTTCTCCCGCGAGCGGTGTGTTCTCGGAAGGAGCCTTGGAATCGGATGCGGCGGTCATGTGCGGCGTAGATCGTTATCCATGCTCGTTGCGTAGGCAAGCAAAGGTGCGTACGTTCAATAGGAGGAGGCGCCAATGTCGCTAGGTGAGAAGGACAAGGAGACCGCGCGTAAGAAGGGCTTCTTCGCGGCGGCTGCCAGCGGCGGTGCCGCGGCGCTGATCCTGACGGGTGCCGCTCCGATTCTGGGCGTGATCGCGCTAGTTCCGGCAGGTTACCTCGTCAAAGACTGGTTCATGTACCGCGCCAAGCGCGGAATGCGCTTCTAGCACCCCCCGATGTTCCCCTCACGGACCACAGCTGAACAAACCTGCGCGGGTGTGCGAGGCTCGCGGGTTTTCATTCGTGGTTGATCTCACCAAATCAAGATGAAGTGAAAGTACGCGGATTTCCTGGGAATTCGGTTGACCCTCCGGCTCCATTCGTGGAAAAATCGCCTGGATGTCATTGCCGTTGAACGACCTGTCGGGACCCGGGGGCGCGCCGTCGGCGGCCCTGGCCGATGATTTCGGGCGCTACCGGATCATCCGTACGCTCGCGTTCGGCGGCATGGCGCAAATCCTCCTGGCCGAGGACCCGCGCGCGCAGCGGCTCATCGTCATCAAGCGGATCCTGCCCCACTACGCGACCAACCCCGAGTTCGTGCAGTTCTTCATCCACGAAGGGCGGCTCGGACAGCGACTCCGCCACCCCAACCTCGTCGAGACGCTCGAAGCCGGTCAGGTTGGCGACGCTTGCTACATCGCGCTCGAGTACCTGCGCGGACAGCCGGCCATCGAGCTTCTGCGCCAGGCGGCGCGCGCGCGCATCGAGCTGCCGCTCGGGGCGGCGGTGCGCATCGTCGCCGACGCGGCGCGCGGGCTGCACCACGCGCATATCGCCGTCGACAACGAGGGCAAGCCGCTCGGGGTCGTGCACCGCGACGTGACGCCGCACAACCTGTTTTTGTGCAGCGACGGGCGCACCAAGGTGCTCGACTTCGGCATCGCCAAGGCGGCGTCGCAGCTGCACCAGACCCGCACCGGCACCATCAAGGGCAAGTTCGCCTATCTGGCGCCCGAGCAGATTCGCGGCGAGCCGATCGATCGACGCGTCGACGTGTTCGCGCTCGGCATCGTGCTGCACGAGCTCTTGACGCTGCGGCCGCTCTTCCGCGGCGCCAACGACGCCGAGACGCTCAACCGCGTGCTGACGCTCGACGTGCCGGCGCCCGAGTACGTGCGACGCGGCGTGCCGCCCGGTCTCGGCGCGGTGGCGCTGCGCGCGCTGCAGCGCGATCGCGATCGGCGGCTGCCGTCGGCGCAGGCGCTGGCCGATTCCATCGAGGCGGTGGCGGAGGCCGAGGGCATCGACGCTTCGCAAAAGGCGGTCGCCGATCTGTTGGCCGAGCTCTGCCCGGCCGACGAGGCGTCGCAGCGCGAGTACGCGGCGTCGATCAGCAGCGAGAAGCTCAACGCGCCCATCACCGGCTCCAACCCCGCCATGGATCGCGGTGCGTCGGAGCAGATTCCGACGCTGAGCTCGCCGCCGACGCTGAATTCCGGACCCACGGTGAGCTCGGCGCCGATGATCTTTCCCGGCATGTCGATGGACTCCGGTCCGACGCTCGGCGCGCTCGCGGGGGGGCCGTCGATGGAGCCGCCGACCGATCCCGCGCCGCCGCCCGAGGTGATCATCGAGCTGCGCCATCCCAAGGCCGTGCCGGCGCTGCACCTCGCCGACGCGGACCTCGGGCGCGACGGCCATCGCAAGCTCGCGGCACGGGCGGCGTTGCTCGTCGGTGGCGTGGCGATCATGGCGCTCTTGGCCAATCAGATCGGCAGCTGCGTGGCGCGCCTCGGTCATCCGCGCGCCGCGACCGCACCGTCGCCGCGCAGCGAGCTGGCCGCGCCGGTGGCGCCGCCGGTCAAGGCGATGACGCCGCTGCCGACGCCGCAAGCGCCGCCGGTGACCCGACTGCCGGTCGCGCCGCCGCTCGGGCTACCGTCGCCAACGGACACCGAGCTGGTTCCCGCCGGCGTGTCGCCCGGCGAGGCGCTCTTGCGCGTGCAGGTCGAGGGTCCCGCCACCTACGTCATCGACGGCCGTACCGAGCGCGCGGGCGCCGACGGCGCGCTGCACCTGTCGCCGGGCCACCACCGCGTCACCGTGTCATCACCGTCGCTGGCGTTTCCGCGCACGCTCGAGGTCGACCTGCGCGCGCGCGAGTTCGCCACCCGCGCCATCCCGCGCGGCCGCGGTCAGCTGCGCGTCGCGGTCACGCCGTGGGCGGAGGTCACCATCGACGGTCGCGTCCTCGGCGTCACGCCGCTCGCGCCCGTCGACCTCGTCGAAGGCACGCATCAGGTCGCGCTGCGCAACGCGGAGCTCGGGGTCACCTCCAAGCGCCGCGTCGTCGTGAGCCCCAACAAAGAGACCCTGCTCAAGCTCGATCTCTTCGGCGAAAAGAAGTAGCGCGCCGTCTCAGTGGGTCGCGGCTTCGGCCGAGATCAAGATCGTCACGCCGGCCGATGCGCCCGCGCTCAGCGACTGCTCGGCGCAGCCTCGCCCGAGGCGCACGCGGCTCTTCGTCGAGCTGTAGGCCTCGGCGTAGAAGACGAGCTTCTTGCCGGCCGGGATGCTGAGGTGCTTCGCGACGGTATCGGTGGCGAAGAGGCCGTGCGCGACGACGACGAGCGCCGGGTCGTCGAGCGGCGAGGCGGGCGTCAGCGCATGCGCGCAGGTCGGGTCCTCGCCGTCGAGGACCAGGATCTCGACGGCGCCGACGTCGGTCGGCATGAGCCCGCCGCTCGTCTGCAAGCTCATGCGCGCCGACGCCACCTCGGCGCCGCTCACGCCGCAGCCGCCCAGCGCAGCGCTCATCGTGACGACAGCGGCGACGGCTAGACAGGCGCGCCACATCAGCGCACCTGAAAATCGAAGACGGCGTCCGCCGTCGGCTGCGGCGTCGGCCGCAGCGCAAAGTAGAGGCCCACGCCCGCGCCGGCCATCGCCAGCGCGCCGACGCCGGTCCAGACCCACCACAGCCGCGCCGCGCCAGCCCGGTGCGAGCGATCGTTCCGCGACGACGCCACGACCCGCGGCCCCACCGCCACGGGCAGCTCCAGCGGCTGCTCCGCCGAGCCCGCTTTGAGCGCACCCGTCGCCGCGCGTGCGTCCGCCCAATATTCGAGCCCGCCGGTGCGCTCCAAAACCACCGTAGCCTGCAGCTCGTTGCCCTTGTGCGCCATCGGCACCTCTCGCCACTCACCGTCGCCGCGCCAGCGCCACTGCACCGCGCCGTACGCCCGCCCGCCGGTGCGCGACGGCTCGAAGCGCAAGGTGAGCTCGTCGCCGTGTCGCTCGGGCGGCAGCGGCCGCAGCCGCGGCGCGCGCTCGAGCTCCTCCTTCACCTCGCGAAACAGCGCCGCCACCTTCGGCGACGTGTACTGCGGCAGCTCGTACTCCGGCTCCTCCTGCAACAGCGCGCGCAGCTCGCGCCGCGCCGCCCCGAGCGAGCTCAGCGCCACGTAGTTGGCGCCGAGATAGAACGAGCACTCGACCCGCTCCTGCGGCGCCAGCCCGCCGCGCGCGCGCGCATGCTCGAGCATCACCGCGCTGTCGGCGTAGGCCGCCTCGCGATAGAGCTGGATGCCGCGCTGATAGAGCGGCTTGCCGTCGCCGGGAGCGGCCGAGGCTGTCGCCGACCATACGACCAGCGCGATGCAGGCGGACATCCTCATCGCTCTAGCGTACCGGCGTCACGGCGCGGCGATCAACCCACTTTCTCGTCGGTGAACTGCGATACGCACGTTCTTGCGACAGATGCAGGACCGAAACAATTGGCGTGCTACCGTTACCAAGGTGACCCTGCTTCACCCGCAACGGTTCGGCGTCCCCCCCGAATCCATCGGCGAGCTGGCCCGCAGCGACCGGCACTGGCACCTCGTTCGCGGCCAGGTGCTCGCGCTGCGCCCCGCCGGCTCGTCGGCTCTGGAGCTCCCCTACGACCTCGCCGCCGATCCCGATGAGCCAGCGGTGCTGGCGCGCATCGACGTCGAGGAGACCGCCTCGTGGGAGCGGCCCAAGCTCACCACGCTCGAGCGCGGCTGCGACTTCTACGTCGCCGACGCGGAGGGGCGCGCGCTCGTGCGCGTGGCCGACGACGCCGGGCGCCTCCACCCCGACGTCGAGCTGCACATCGGCGCGCCCTTCGTCGAGCACACGCTGCACACGCATCCGACGGTCGTGAAGGCCTACGTGCGCGCCATCTCCGTCGGCGACCCGATCTATGTGCTCGGGCGGTCGCGCCTCATCACGCACGGCGGCGAGCTCCTGACCGGCCTCCGCGACGCGCCGCTCCTGCCCTGCTTCGCGGCCGATGCCGGTCCGCTCCACCTCTACGACGAGAGCGCCTTCCGTCAGCTCGCCGCCTGGTACGCGCTTCCCTGGTATCGAAAGCTGTCGTTATTGGTGCGCAACCGGTGACGCTGTCGCACCCGATCTCGTCGCCGCGTCAACGATCGTTGACGAAATTTGTGGATGCCGCGTGACAGGGATCGCGATATGATGAAAGCGAGGTCGCGTACACTTGCTTCACGAAGGAGGGTCTTGATGTCGCGTCAGCTGTTGGCCTTCGCCTCCGTCGCTGCCACGCTCGCCGGCGCTGCCGGCTGTGCCGGGATGGCTCCCGGCGCCAAGCGCGTATCGACGCGAACGGCCTCGGCGAAAATCGCCGATCCGAACGCCCCCGACGCCAGCGGCGTCTGGGACTGGATGTTCCGCTCCACGGACGATCAAGGCGACATGCGCGTCGAGCAGGAGGAGTGGCACCTCGCACAGCGCGGCGTCCGCATCGAAGGCTACTACGACCGCGCCGTCACCATGATGTCCGTCGACGAGCGGCTGTTCCGCTGCAATCAGCGACTCGGCTTCACCAAGACCACGCGCGTGCGCGTCGCCGGCCAGGTCGAAGGCGACCGCATCGTCCTGCGCGAGGTCGGCTTCGAGGCCAAGCCCGGTCCCTGCGACGACGGCGCGCGCAACCTCGTCGCCTACATCGGCATCGTGCGCGGCCCGACGCTGGCGTTGCGCTGGGGCCCCGAGGCCGGCCAGACGCTGGTCCGCCGCACCGACGGTGGCCGCACGCCGCTGTCGCCGTCCGGCGAAGGCGCGCCGACGGTACAGCGCGCCTCGATGAATAGCTCGGAGCCGGCGCAGCCCGTCGGCGGCACCTGGATCTGGGAGCTGCGCTCGATCGACGCCGAGGGCGACGAGCGGATGGAGCGCGAAGAGTGGCACCTCAACGAGAGCGCCGACGGCGTCTCCGGCTACTACGACCGCACCGTCGCGCGCGTGCGCGGCGACGGCACCAACTTCAGCTGCAACAGCGCTCCGCGCTACGAGACCACGACGCGCTACAACATCTCGGGCCAGCGCTTCGGCGACAAGGTGACGCTCACCGAGACCGACTTCAAGGCGATGCGCAGCCCGTGCGACAACGCGCAGCGCCGCCTCGATACCTACCAGGGCCACGTCACCGACGCCGACAGCCTCATCCTCTCGTGGGGCCCGGGCAACCAGCTCCTCCGCCGTAAGAAGTAAATTTCCGCTTAACGGCAGTGCGGACAACTGTCCGCTTGACGGGTGCTGGAGACGCGGCGCTAAGATGCGCGCCATGCGTCAATTCCTCGCCTTGAGCGCGCTCCTGCTGGTGGCCGGCTGCGGTGACGATTCCATGAGCGGTCCCGACCTCTCGGCCCCCGCCGACATGACCGTCGGCCCCGACATCGCGGTGCGCATGCCGGACGGCGTCTCGTGCGGCACGATGAGCTGCGGCGTCGGCCAGAGCTGTTGCGTCACCACGAACGGCACGGTTGCCACGTCGACCTGCATCGCCGCGGGCGGCATGTGCACCGGCGGCGCCGTCCTCGCGTGCGACGGACCCGAGGACTGCAGCACCGGCTCGTCGTACTGCTGCGGCACCGTCAAGTTCTCGGGCGGCACGCCCGACGGTGGCGCGCCCGTGTTCCAAGGCGGCACTTCGTCCTGCACGGCGACATGCGACTTCACGTTCGGCACCGGCCAGGTCAAGACGCGCCTCTGCCACGACGACGTCGATTGCACGGGGCTGATGACCGCCAACAAGTGCTGCTCGTCGACGCAAGCGCCGGGCCTGCACTTCTGCGCCCTCGCCATCAGCGGCTTTACGACCTGCCCCTAGGCGCAATTAGGCGAAAAGACGGCTGGGGTCGCGGAGGTAGCAAGGCGCGCTGCCGGCGTCGGAATCCGTCGCAGTCGCCGCTGCGCGGCGTGCTCCTCCAGCGGACCCGC